>CALIZI010000187.1 GCA_938028705.1 uncultured Saprospiraceae bacterium
CCGCATCAATGTGGACGGTACACCAAGCTCAATGGTGCAAGGCGTGGAAATTGCTCCGAATGATAGCATGTACATTTTTGCAGAAGTAGAAATTGACCCGACCAATTCGGCGAACCCTTTTATCGTCTTGGATTCCATTCGGTTTGAAACCAATGGAAATACGCAATATGTTTTCCTCGAATCCTTTGGGCAAGATGCAAATTATGTCGGCGAATCTTACCGGACTGGTGTCTTGACTTGCAATGGCGGTACAGTGACTTGGAATGATGTCAAGCCTTACGTCGTCTTAGGTTTTTTGGTTATTGATAATTGCAATCTTGTCATCAGTGCAGGGGTGGACATTCATCTGCAAGGCGGTATATCGCGCGACACAATTAATGACGACATATTTACTTCGCCGAATGGCACGATGTACTTCACCGACCGGGCTTCCTTACAAGTTAATGGTCAATTGGGCAATCCGGTGCGCTTCCGCACCGACCGTATAGAACCCGAACTTATAGACCGTTCCGGACAGTGGGGGTCGATTCTGTTGACTCCCGGCTGCCGCAATAACGTCATCAATTATGCCGAAATTGCTAATGCAACCATAGGTGTGGTCGTAGATTCTGCTGCCGATTTAAGGATTGATAATTCAATTATTCACAATACTTCTGCTTGGGGTCTTGTGGGTTTTCATGCTGATATTACAGGCTCCAATTGCTTGATTCGAGATATTAATCTCAATAATTTGCTACTTCGGTATGGCGGAAATTACCACTTTACACATTGCACATTTGCTAATGTAAGTCACTCCTACCCTGTGTTGCGAATGGCAAATTATACTACCGAAGAAGACGAAGAGGGCAACATTATTGCTATTTTGGAAAATGATTTGAATGCGACATTTGATAATTGTATTCTCTACGGTACTCGCCCTGATGAGATATTATTGGATAATCCCGAAGTAGTTTTCGCTGATTTTAATTATACATTTAATCATTGTCTGATAAAAAAAGATACGCTGAATACCGATTTGCCCAATTATATCAATCCTGTTTTGATAGAAAATTTAGATGATTTCGGTTTCGTGGATGCAGGAGAAGGTGATTTTCGTTTGGATACCATGATCAATCCTGCCGTCAATGCCGGAGCTGATTTTCTGATGATGCCCGTACCGCTCGACCTCGATGGTGTGATGCGCGATGGCATGCCTGATATTGGGGCTTATGAATTTCAAGAATGATTTTGCCATACTACTATACATGAACCTTAAATCATAATGTCTTTCTGAATTTATTTCAGAATCTCCCAAGCTACAAGCACGATGTTTAATGTGAGCTATAAATTTGTATCTTATTATAAATCAATAAATTAGAGCATTTTTCATCATTAGTTTTCCATTGTCTGGGAGTCCCGACAACTGTACGGGAGAAATAAATTCAGCAAGACGTTTTTTCTTGATTTTTTTGAGTCATGTATAGTAGTATGTGATTTTGCTTGTTATTTCGCTTTAATTAAGTTATTTTTGATAGACAAGTAAAATAGTCAGTTATGGATTATATATCAATTTCGGGGTACAAGTCAATTAAAGATGAGCGGATAGCACTCCAACCAATTAATATTTTAATTGGGGCGAATGGTAGCGGGAAAAGTAATTTCATCTCTTTCTTTGACTTTCTTAATCGCTTGTATCACAGGAAGTTGAATAATTTTATTGCGCTCAAAGGTGGTGCTAATAAGATCTTGCATAAAGGACAAAAAGTAAGCAATAAAATTGAGTTTAAAATTAGTTTTAACGATGGTGCAAATGCTTACTCGTGTAGGTTGAGACCGAGTGGAGAAGGCTTTATTTTCATTTATGAAGATTTGGTATATGATGATAATAATTGGAATATTAGTCAATCCGAAAAAGAAGCAAGAGTAAAAATATCTGACGTATATAGAGCAAAATATGTTAGAAGATATTTAAACGGATTAAGAAAATATCACTTTCACGATACAGGCGACAATTCACCTTTTACACACCTTAATCACACTCAAAATGACACGCATTATTTATACAGTGATGGTAAAAATCTTGCTGCTTTTCTGTATCATATTCAAGCAACTAATACAATAGTTTACAACAGAATTATAAAAACCATACAATCTATTGCGCCCTATTTTTCGGATTTTTATTTTCAACCGAATCAGGAAAATTACATGGCTTTGCAATGGACGGATAAATACAGCGATGTGGTGTATGGTGTCAATGATTTGTCTGATGGAACGATTCGGTTTATTGCCTTAACGACCTTATTTTTGCAAGTACAATTGCCTGATAGTATTGTCATTGATGAACCCGAACTCGGATTGCACCCTACTGCAATTGCAAAGCTAGCAGGTATGATTAAATCCGCAGCCGCGAAAGGTTGTCAAGTCATTGTGGCAACTCAATCTACGGATTTGGTCAGTCATTTTCTGCCCGAAGATATTATTACCGTTGACCAAGTGAACGGTGAATCTAAATTCAAACGATTGGATTCCAATGAATTAGAAGAATGGATGAACGATTGTAAAAATGAGAGCGAAAAGTCCTCGTTTCAACAAATGGTTGAATCAACTTGAACAAATCCTCAAAGAATGACATTAAATTTCAACATTTGCATTTTAATTTCAATGCGTTCCTAAACTCAATCATATTTCAGATTCACCTACCATCACAGTCATTACCGTAGCCTATAATGCCGCTACGGACATCGAAGGCACCATTCAAAGTGTCTTGGGTCAAAACTATCCGCATATCGAATACCTGATTATTGACGGAGCTTCGACCGATGATACGATGAAGATAGTTGACCAATACAACACGAGACTCCACGCATACAGCGAACCCGACGAGGGGCTTTATGATGCTATGAACAAAGGACTCCGAAAAGCCACCGGAGATTTTGTATTGTTCCTCAATGCCGGAGACCGTTTTTATGCCAATGATACCCTTCAAAAAGTATTTACACACTACACACCCGACACCGACACCCTCTACGGCGATGTCATGATGGTCAATGAAAACCGCGAAGCACTCGGACTCCGCAGCGAACTAAGCACCCACCGATTGCCGGAAAATTTGACTTGGCAGTCGATGCGTTTTGGAATGGTCGTCAGTCATCAGGCATTTATCGTACGGCGTACTATTGCACCGCTTTATATTGACGATAATCTTTGTGCAGATATTGACTGGGTCATACAATGCCTTAAAAAAAGTCAGCTCACCACACATACACATACCTGCATAGCCGAGTTTCAAACCGGTGGACTTTCCCGACAGCATCACCGCCGTTCTCTACATGACCGTTACGATGTTTTACGCAAACATTTTGGCGCACGCACCAATTTCTATAATCATATTTGGATAAGCCTGCGTGCCGTTTTTTTTAAAATTAAAAGAGGACCTAGAGGAAGTTATTAGCATAAACACTATCAAATTAACTGACAATTTTATGATTTTAAATAACTTTTGATTAAGTTTGCGTTAAATCAATTATTTTAAACTTAAAATACTGTTTATCAATTATTTATATTAATAAATTAATTGTCAATTTATTTGTTTTGCTAGCCTTCTATACATGAGAAATACTAAAATAAAAAAAAATACACAAGTTGTTGCAACGCTAACAACACTTTTTCGGTCTTAACAAATAATTAAGTCATTTTATCCCAATTAATTAATGCAAGTTGTGATTAACTTGCAAATTCCTTAATCTAAATATCAAATTCCAATTCAGCCGAATTTTTGTCTTTTTTATTGGAATTTGTGGGTTGGAATTTTTCAAGTCTGCAATTTATCACAACTTGAATTAATTGAAGGTATATCATTCATCCAACATCTACCTTTAAGTCTTACAAATCCAACAATTTTGTATAGATCCTTTTTATGCTTAATCATTCAATTGACATTAAAAATATTATTTTCAGTGATTAAGATACTTAGACTTTGGACAAAGGAAATTGGGGAATTAGGAAATTAGGTAATCCCTTCTGTTTTAGATTTTTACAAAAGATAATTAATTGCATGTTTTATTTTATTAATAAGACTTATTTAATTGATTATCAATGAATTACGGTTTTAAACCAAATTTCCCAATTTCCTAATTCCCATTTTGTCCAAAGTCCAAAAGATACCCCCTGTCAAATTAAGTTTTTGTAAACAAGAAGTTATTTACTTAAAATATTAATGCCGTAAACAAGAATTATACGTTTAAAATACAAGTTTATGCAGTCCAAATTGAAAAAAAAGTATATATTGTGCAGTGTTTTGAAAAATACATTTTATCAAATATCTAACATTGTAAGCAAATAGGGAAAACATCTAATTAAATCCAAAAGGAGTCACCCAATTTATTGTAGATTTTTTTTTAAGTGAATAGTGAATTAAGAAAAACTTTATTGGCAAAATCGAAATCTATAAGCTGTTGTTTTCAAACGTGGTTAAGAGACTTAAAAACATACATCATTCCTTGCTGTTATTGCCCGTTTACAAAGCGAGCAGATATTTCATTCAGAAGCAAATTAATTTTAGAATTTTACCAAAAACAAAAAATAAATTTATTATAAAAATTACCGTCTTTTTGCTTGTAATTTTTAACAAGTTAAAAATATTTCATAACATATTTTTATTAAAAATAATAAATTATAAATTTTGATTATCTAATAAGTGGAAACGATAAACTGCGGATTATGTAAGTAATTACGAACAAATATAATAAAAAAATATTTTTTCCAAATTCTATGCTTTAGTAATTACTTAATCATTAAGAACATAGGATACAAAGTCGAGCTATCCCTGATAATAATAAAATCGTTATCGGGAAAAAAGAAAACTAAAACTTTAAAAAAATCCCTTGTAATTTCATGCACTTTTCCTCCTGATAATTATCAGGATAATTCGATTTTCGTGTACTTGGTGATAAATAATTACACGCTTTGTTATATCACAATAAACCTAATTTAAATTTTATGAAAATCTTACGTCCCTTATCCACAGGGGAAGGCAAATATTCAAAATGCTTTTCTCGACGGATTTCTCATTTATGGTTGTTGATGGCATGTAGCATCTTAATAACCAATAGCATCAACGCTCAACTCAATGTACAAGGCGAAGTCGTCACTGACTGTACCTGCCCCTCGGATAGTGATGGATTTATTGACCTTACAGTAGCCGGAGGAATGGCACCATACACCTATCTATGGACATTCAATAATGCCGAGGTAGTATGTAGTCCTCGGGTCGATTTCTCTCCTTTAGATGGTACCGGATGTACCCCCGCATCTGCCGGTGGAGAATGTTCGCCGGACCAAAATTGTACTGCGCCCAGCGATGCCATTAATGCTCAAAATTACCTCATCGGTGATGCGGTGCTGACCGTAAGTCCGGCAATAGCTATGGGTGGTGCTTGTATAGATGAAAACGCCATTAATGATTCTACCCTAGATGACTTTTACTCCATTCGTACAGGGGTTTCCATGTTGGGCAATCAAGGACCGGCTGCCAATGTCACCCGTACATGGACCTTCAATAATCCTGTATGTAATTTAGAAATATTACTCAATGACATTGACGGAGAAGATGCCGTCATTGTAAATGCCAGATCAAACGGAGTCATTGTTCCATTAACTTCCAATGACTTTATCCTCACCAATACGACTGCCGATACGCCCTGCCCCGTATATGTAGGTAATAATACTTGGGAATCTCAAAACAATTGTTCTTCGGCAGACAATACAGACAGAGGCGGTATCCTCATTAATTTCCCTGTTTGTATAGATGAAATTGAATTTATTTATTACGACTATTCCGGTGGCGGAAGTGCCGGAGGGTCTTATGCCGTAGGTTTCTCAACGCTTTGTTCCAGTAATCTACAATGTATAGAAAGTGGAACGTATCAGGTAGAAGTAACAGATGCGAATGGATTGACCGGCTTTGCCCAGTTTGTAGTGCCTGATGTAACAGCCAGTACACCAACCATTACATGCCCTAATGACATTTCGGTGGTCCTTGATGCAAGCACTTGCGATGCGGTTATTAACTGGCCCGATCCTGTAATAGAAGATATTTGTCCTGACAACCTGACTGTGACAAGTACGCATCAGTCCGGTGATACCTTTACTGCGGGTACAACCACTGTTACTTATACGGTTATTAATGCAGATGGCAATTCGGCAACCTGTAGTTTTGATGTGACCGTACAAGATACGGAAGCTCCCATCGTCACGACTTGCCCTGATGATATTACGGTAACATTATCGCAAGGCACTTGTGAGACAGTCGTATCATGGAATGTACCCACTTCTACCGATAACTGCGAAGTAGGAACCGTAACAAGTAATTTTAGTTCTGGAGATACTTTTACAGGTGGAACCACGACAGTCGTTTACAGTATTTTGGATGCAGCAGGTAATGAAGTGACTTGTAGTTTCGATGTCATTGTAGTAGATATCGAAACTCCGGTACTGACGACCTGCCCTGATGATATTACAGTGACTTTGCCACAAGGAGTTTGCGAAGTGCCTGTGACTTGGACCGTACCGACTTCCACAGATAATTGTGAAGTTGGAAATGTGACGAGCAATTTCAGTTCCGGCGATACTTTTGCTGCGGGTACAACCACTATCAACTATTCTATTGTGGATTTGGCAGGCAATGAAGTCACCTGTACTTTTGATGTCATCGTTGTGGATACGGAAGCTCCCGTCGTCACGACTTGTCCTGACGATATTACAGTAGATTTACCCGCAGGCACATGTGAAATACCTGTAACATGGACTGTACCGACTTCTACGGATAATTGTGAAGTGGGCAATGTAACAAGCAATTTTAGTTCGGGTGATAATTTTCCGGGCGGTACAACGACAGTCGTGTATTCCATTGTGGATTTGGCAGGTAATGAAGTACAATGTACTTTTGATGTTATTGTGAATGATAATGAAGCTCCCGTTGTGACGACTTGCCCCGATGATATTATGGTGGATTTGGAAGTAGGGTCTTGTGGTGCGGTCGTCAATTGGACGGTGCCGACTTCCACAGATAACTGTGAAGTAGGCAATGTCACCAGTAATTTTAACTCCGGTGATACTTTTTCTCAAGGTACAACGACTGTAGTTTATACCATTACAGATTTAGCAGGTAATAATGTAGATTGTACTTTTGATGTTGTTGTAGGAGATAATGAAGCTCCTATTATTACAAACTGCCCCGATAGTGTCGTGGTCGCTTTGCTGCCGGGTACTTGCGAAATACCCGTTACATGGACCGTACCTACCTCTACCGATAATTGTCAGTTGGGTAATGTCACCAGTAATTTTAATTCCGGCGATACATTCACAAGTGGTACGACCAACGTTGTTTATACATTTGAGGATGATGCAGGCAATCAGATAGAATGTGCTTTTGATGTCATTGTTCAAGATAATGAAGCCCCCGTTGTCACCACTTGCCCTGATGATATTACAGTAGATTTACCCGTAGGCACTTGTGAAATTGCGGTAGATTGGACCGTACCGACTTCTACGGATAATTGTGAGGTTGGCAGTGTCACCGGTAATTTCAGTTCCGGCGATACTTTTACAAGCGGAACCACGACAGTCGTTTATAGTATTTTAGATGCTGCGGGTAATGAAGTCCAATGTACTTTTGATGTCATTGTCAATGATAATGAAGCCCCTGTGGTCACCACTTGCCCTGATAACATTACAGTAGATTTACCTTTAGGCACTTGCGAAATTGCGGTAGATTGGACCGTACCAACATCCACAGACAATTGTGAAGTAGGCAGTGTAACGAGCAATTTCAGTTCCGGTGATATTTTTACAGGTGGAACAACGACAGTGGTTTATAGTATTTTGGATGCCGCAGGAAATGAAGTCGAATGTACTTTTGATGTCATTGTTCAAGATAATGAAGCTCCCGTAGTCACCACTTGCCCTGATAGCATTACAGTAGATTTGCCACAAGGCACTTGCGAAATTGTGGTAGATTGGACTGTACCGACTTCTACGGATAATTGTGAGGTTGGCAGTGTCACCAGTAATTTCAATTCCGGCGATACATTTACAGGCGGAACCACGACAGTCGTTTACAGCATTTTGGATGCCGCAGGCAATGAAGTCCAATGCACTTTCGATGTCATTGTGAATGATAATGAAGCCCCTGTGGTCACCACTTGCCCTGATAACATTACAGTAGATTTGCCACAAGGCACTTGCGAAATTGCGGTAGATTGGACCGTACCAACATCCACAGACAATTGTGAAGTTGGTAGTGTAACAAGTAATTTCAGTTCCGGCGATACATTCACAGGCGGAACAACAACAGTCGTTTATAGTATTTTGGATGCCGCAGGAAATGAAGTTGAATGTACTTTTGATGTCATTGTGAATGATAATGAAGCCCCCGTAGTCACCACTTGCCCTGATGATATTACGGCAGTATTACCGCAAGGCACTTGCGAAGTACCTGTAACTTGGACCGTACCGACTTCCACAGATAATTGTGAAGTTGGCAATGTAACGAGCAATTTCAGTTCCGGCGATAATTTTCCGGGT
>CALIZI010000188.1 GCA_938028705.1 uncultured Saprospiraceae bacterium
TCAGACAATTCCACGGAATCTAGTAGTTACCAGTGGGAATACGAACTTGTATTGAACCGAGCTTAAATTTAATTATTTTTAACTTTTTATCAAGGATTTATTAAGGGACTATTCCCCAATTTCCTCTGTCCAAAGTCTAATAATTATGATATTTAATGATAATCTGTAATTTCAGTAATTTCTACTCCTTTTATTTCTATCCAAATGTACAACCAAATACAGATTTTGTGGTAGCGGGATTGTGTAAAAAAACATTTTATTTATTTTTTATTTTATAAAAATTTTAAAATCATTTAAATAAAAATTATTATTAAAAATAATTTTATCTAAAAAAGGACTTTCACACAATTCCCGAACCTTGCACTTAATCAAGTGCCGGATAAATCAACTGTCGAAGTTTCAAACTATAAAAATTGGTGTAAGGCGCGAATTGCATCATCCATACGGCAATTAATTCTTCTTTCGGGTCAATGAAAAAATAGGTATTGTACGCACCGCCCCAATCCAATGTACCCTCGCTCACAGGCAGCCCGCTTTCCCTCTGACTCAAATAAACGCCAAAACCCAAACCAAAGCCTTTGCCCCTGTCGGAGTATTGCCCTTTCGGGAGGTAGTTGTGGCTCATCATTTCCAGCGTTTTACGTCCTAAAAATGTCTTGCCATTGGCTTGTCCGCCGTTGAGTATCATTTCGCAAAATTTCATATAATCGGCTACGGTGGAGTATAAGCCGTGTGTGCCGCCAAAAATCGTATGTCCGGTAGCAGGAGTTTGTCGTTCATTTAGGTCCATTGTGCCGTTGGGTTTGGTGGCGTGGAGGTAGGATTTTCGCGATTCTCCCCCGGGCTTGATGTTGTAGCCCGTATCGTTCATGTTGAGTGGGTCGAAGATGCGTTTTTGGAGAAATTCGGCGCAGGTCATACCCGTAAATTGTTCAATCAACAGTGCCAGGATATCCGGTGCTGCGCTGTAATACCACTTTTCGCCGGGCTGCGCTACGAGTGGCATCTTGGCGAGTCCTTTTGCGCGTGATTCGATGTCTTTATGCTCGGTCAGATAGAGGGCTTCAAGGTATTCTTTTTCCAATTCCGACCCACCCAAACCATGCGACAAACCCGCCGTATGCGTCAGCAAATGCTCTATCGTAATCGGTCTTTCAGTATCCACCAACTCGCGGGATGCTTTGTCGTATGTGCTTGCCACTTTCATATCCGCAAACTCAGGGAGGTACTTGCTCAACGGCTCATCCAATGCAAAATAACCTTCTTCATACAGCATCATAAATGCCACGCTAACGATAGGTTTTGTCATGGATTGAATGTAAAAAATTTCATCCTTGTGCATCGGTGTATCGTCCTCAATGCTTTTTGTTCCATAGGTTTTGCTATACGCCACCTGCCCTTTGTGCTTAATCAGTAAGACTGAACCGGGGATTTTATTGGCTGCCATTTCGCGTTGCACAAAGTTGTCGAATAGCTTTAGCCGTTCTTTGGAGACACTCGAATTGAGCGGCTTTATTAGTGTCTCCGATGATTTGATATTGGAAATGACAGGTGCAGTGGTCGGGGTACAGGCAATTAGCATGAGAATTGCAAATAAAAAAACATATAATTTATTCATATAATAAATATTTTTCCATAATTTATACTTGAATAACAAGGTATTATTTCATTTGTGTTCATTTATAAATCGAACAAATATAAGAATTTTTCCTTTAATAAAAGGAACGAATTGGCTACCTTTAAATTGATATTCACAAAAAAATACATAGGGTTTAGGGGAGACTAATTTATCCGAAAAAGAAATACAAAAAATCAAAAAGCTATTACCCAATAGTAAAATTATTTTCTAAACATCTCCTTCCAACGCCAAGCCAAGTGCCTCATCATACACAGTCTTCCACTCCTCAATCCTACCAAAATGCGCCCCATCAATCGCAATTTCCCCATCCGTCACCGTACCGAGTTTCTCACAATCCTGCGCGTTCAATTCAAGGAATCGTAAAAACTCCCCTTCATCCTGCGGACGCACGGACACCACGACCCGACTCTGCGCTTCGCCAAACAACAGCGCATCCTGACGAATCCCGTCTTTCAATTTTACATCGAAACCCTTCGCACCCGACATCGCCGACTCCAAGAGAGCCACAAACAAACCACCTTCCGAAATATCGTGTGCAGATTGTACTAAATTATTTTCAATGAGTTGTGAAACCGCTTTTTGCAAACGCAATTCTTCGTCAATATCAAAATGCGGAACAGGCGAATATTTGACCTTGTGAACATAGCGCACATACTCCGAAGAAGCCAAATCATTCCGATGTTCACCCAACATATAAATCAGGTGTCCCGTTTCGCGGAAATTAAGTGTCATCCGTTTTTCGTAATCCTCTAAAATGCCCAACATGCCAATCGTCGGTGTCGGAAAAACGGGTTCGGCGCGGTCATCGAGTACGGTGTGATTATAGAAACTCACATTGCCGCCCGTCACCGGCGTACCGAATCGGCGGCAAGCATCTCCCATGCCTTTTATGGCATGTTCAAACTGCCAATACACTTCGGGATTATACGGATTTCCGAAATTCAGACAGTTGGTAATTGCCACAGGTTCACCGCCCGAACACACGATATTTCGTGCCGCTTCCGACACCGCAATCATCGCGCCTTTATACGGGTCGGCATACACAAATGAAGCATTACAATCCACCGTAACTGCCAATGCCTTTTTCGTACCTTTTACACGTACTGTTGCTGCGTCCGAAGGTTCGTTGGTCGTCATTGTATTGATGCGTACCATCGAATCGTATTGCTCATATATCCATTTTTTTGATGCAATATTCGGCGAAGTGACAAGCGTTTTGGCTGTCGCCAAAAGGTCCTCCGGTTCGGCAATTTGACTGGAATTAAAATGATTAATTTGCTTCAAATAGGCAGGTTCGCGTGTCTCGCGGGTATAGACAGGTGCGCCGCCGCCCAAGACCAAAGGTTCGGCAGGAACATCCGCCACCAAGTCGCCGTTTTGATAAAATTCCAAGCGTTTGGTGTCCGTTACTTCACCGATAATTTCACATTCCAAATCCCATTTATCAAACACCGCTTCCAAATCCGCCTCGCGTCCTTTATGACAAACAATCAACATACGCTCCTGACTTTCAGAGAGTAATATCTCAAAGGGTTTCATATTCGCTTGTCGGGTTGGTACTTTGTCGAGGTTGATTCTCATGCCCGATTTGCCCTTCGCGCTCATCTCCGAAGTCGAGCAAGTGATACCCGCCGCACCCATATCCTGCATGCCCACGATTGCGCCTGTTTTGATGGCTTCGAGCGAGGCTTCGAGCAATAATTTCTCTTGAAAAGGATCGCCTACCTGTACTGCCGGCAAGTCTTCTTCCGAATCTTCCGTCAAATCTTTCGAGGCGAAGGAAGCCCCATGAATCCCATCTTTTCCCGTTGCCGAACCAACAATAAAAACCGGATTCCCCGCACCTTCCGAAATCGCCGAAACCGTCTCACCGACCTTCACAATTCCGACAGACATTGCATTTACTAATATATTTTGATTATAACAATCGTAAAAATACGCCTCCCCACCGACTGTCGGCACCCCAAAGCAATTGCCATAATCGCCGATACCTTTGACCACGCCCTTGACGAGCCACTTGGTGCGCTTCAGTGAAGGGTCGCCAAAGCGCAGCGAGTTCAATGCCGCAATCGGACGCGCACCCATCGTAAAAATATCTCGATGAATACCGCCCACACCCGTTGCCGCACCCTGATACGGCTCTACCGCTGAGGGGTGATTATGCGATTCTATCTTAAAGGCACAAGCCAAACCATCACCAATATCCACCAATCCGGCGTTTTCCTCACCCGCTTCTACGAGCAGTCGCTCGCCTTCGCGCGGCAGTGTTTTGAGTAGCGTAATCGAATTTTTATAAGAGCAATGTTCCGACCACATGACGGAAAAAATACTCAATTCGGTAAAATTCGGCGTGCGCCCCAAGATGTCTTTGATTTGCTCAAATTCGGACTCTAAAAGTCCGAGTTCTTGCGCCATTTTTAGTGTGGCTTCCATGTATGCTGGTGGATTGGTTGACTGGTAAATTAGTGAATCGGGCAGTACACAAAATTGTTCACCTGACTGATTCATTAACCAATTAACAGATTAACTAAATCGCGGTAAAGATAGGGAAATTGGCAACTATAAACGTGATAAGACAGTTAAATTAAAGACGCAATTTTGACAGACATTTTGTAGTTTCATAAAAAAAGATGTATTTTACAGAAAAATAATACTATGGTTCGACGCGCAACTAATCAGGAAGAACTTTTTGTACTCGGAGATGGCAATCAGATTAGAGTAAAGATTGAAAATCATTTATATAAAAATGATTTTGAAGCGGTTAAAAATGTCTCGGAGAGTATTACATCAGCTATTCAAAAATTAAGGGAACTTGCAGAAGAAGAACTAGATGCTGAGGTGATTATGGCAGGTGGAGATGATATTTTATTCATCATGAATAAATTTCAATATGATAAAAATATTTTGAAAAATATGTCTGCAATATTTAAAGAAATGACTGGATGTTCATTTTCCTTTGGTGTAGGTACGACAATAGAAGAAGCTCATTCAAATTTAAATAAAGCTAAAGTATTCAAGCAAACTACTGTACAAACCATTTAACGAAGCTCAAACCGAAATGTCACACAAACCGCTTTACATATTTGCAACTTCTGAAAGACCCGACCAATATCTGAATCCTATCTTACATTGTATTGATAATGAAAATATTACAAAAGTTGTTTTGGTAAATATTGTAGGTAAAACACCTGATGGTACTGCATCTGATAAAGGTATTTCCGATACGGTTTTGCGTAATGTTCAGGTACTTTGGGAAGGCTTGGCAAGACTCGGTAAATATCGTTTTTTTGTCGGAAAAAGAAAGGATGAACAGGTTGATTTAGCACTTCATACGGATAATGTTGATACAATAAAAAACTTTTACAGCCGTATGCTTGAAAAGAAAATCAAATGGGAACATACCGACATTGAGTATCTTAGGTTGAAAGATGAATTGGAGCGTATTATCGCTGAACACCCAAGGGCTTTGTTTGATGTAACAGCATTCGATAAGAGTATGATAGGCGATATGGTTTCGATTGGAATTGTTAGTAAAATTCAGAGTATCAACACTTTCGACCTCACAGTTCGCCCCGATTTTGATGAGCCATGGAACACACTTTATCATAATTTGAGGTCAATTGGTGAACTATCTAAAGCGGGGTACAAATACGTCAATATTATCAAAACACCGATTTTTAATGAATGTGAAAAAGGGATTTTACTCAATACTATTCCGTTCAAAATTTCGGCAATATTAGCTCCATTATTAGTCCTTATTTTCGTTGGGATCAACATTTTGAAAGGTAGCCAAAGTAATTGGATTGTCGGACTTGGTATAGTAGCATCTTTTGTTACTATCTGGTCGGCATTAGTTCCGTTTTTGACAAAGAAAAGATAAATATATCATGCAAAAAGTTATCAATATTGACAAGGAAATTCTCGGTGGCACCCGTATTCATGGGTACGCACATACCGATTAAAAACCTGTTTGATTATTTGGAAGATGATGAAACGATTACGGAATTTTTGGATGATTTTCCTACGGTGAAATTGGAACAGGTCGAGCGTGTGCTTCAAATTTCTCAATTGTAATTATTAATCGTAACTGTCTTTGCGGTGCCGCACACGTATAACCTCTACCAATAAAATATCATCCTCAATGGTGTACAATAGACAAGGGAAGTTTATCAATTTGCTTTTGAGCGGTTCGTTTAATTTGTACCTTGTACTTCTTCATTGAGCAACTCTCTTTTTTCGAGTTTTTCTAAATAACTTTCCAGAGAATCGCTCTCTTCATCTTTAGCGGCTTCTACCAATAGCAAATCATAGAAATCTTGCCACAACTCGCCATGGGGTGCAGCCCAAATTGTCGCGTGTGAAATAATGCTAAGTATTGTCAGTGCATCTCACGCAGAGTTCGCAGAGAACGCAGAGGACTGATAATCAACACTCTGC
>CALIZI010000189.1 GCA_938028705.1 uncultured Saprospiraceae bacterium
TAGCATTTACCGGAAAATCAGCCGTATGTTTTTCGCGGGTAAATCGCTCTTCTTGGGCAGCGGCAATGATATGTCCGTCCACCGTCAAGGCTGCCGCCGAATCGTGATAAAATGCTGAAATGCCGAGTATCTTTTTCATGGTTTGAAATCCAACGTGCTGTAAAAGTAGTCTTGATTTCTGTGTTAAAAAAATATTTCTTGACAAAACTCTCATAAACACAAAACGCTATTCCTAAAAAAGGAATAGCGTTTTTTTATAAAAATCTTTCGCTTGTCTATTTTGTTAATACCATTTTCTTGGTATTTAATATTCGTCCGTCTATAATCAAACTGTAAGTGTATGTTCCTGCATCAAGTTCTCCGGCTTTGATAATGACTTGCCCATCTTGATTATTAGCTAATTGCACTATTTTCAATATTCTTCCGTTCATATCCACAATCTGCATTTTTGCATTTTGTGTACCTCCCGGTAGTGTATATTTAATGGTTGTTAGCTTATTGAATGGATTAGGTTGATTTTGTGCTAATTCACCCTTCATACTAAGTTCTACTGTTTGAGTAGTTGTTTGTACATCAGTATTATTATTGAGTAAAGTCTCAATTTTGTTGAGCCTTTCTTTTAGTGTGCTTATCTCGTCTGCTTGTGATTCTATGATTTCTTGCTGTTCTTTGAAGGCATTGACCATTATCCATTTTAAAGAGGATGTATTAATGCTTAGGTACTCTTCTTCCGTTCTATTGAATTTTAGACCTTCCGGTACGCCGTCAACATATTCAATACCATTATCACCGGAATCTATATGTGTATATTTTTTCACCATTGATGGAGCAATTTTTTGAAGTTCTTGGGCTAATACTCCAATCTGCTTTTTGCCTGCTTTTGTACCGGCTTCTCCATTATATTCATAAGAAATCGGCTGCATTTTTAAGATTAAATCTAAACCTTCTTTATATGTTTTAATATTTTTCTTTAATCTTTTATCTGATGGTATAGTCCACTCTGACAATCCGTCTGTCTTTGAAGCATTACCATACACATGGAGCATATAACTTGATTGATTCGCACCTCCACCGTTGACTATCATACTACCGTCGTTATCTATTACAAATCTCCTATCTGAACTTCCGCCCACGCCGGTATGAAAATCAGTGAATGCTACATACCCCTCATCAATCTCATCAGGGGTAGCATTAGCAAAAAAACCAAAAGATTTGAGAACAGCTGAATAATTACTATTATATCTAGTGAATATAAATCCTGCGGAATTAGTACTTCTATCTATCTGAATAACCGCATTATTGCTTCTTAGGTGAAATGGTCTTATACTTGTTGTTACCCCTATTCCTAATTTTGCATCTTCAAGTATTAATCCAAGTGGATCGGTATTGATTGCGCCGACACCTTTGATATGCAATTTTCCAATTGGGTTTGTCGTGCCAATTCCTACATTGCCACTTGGTGCAACGACATCAATTTGAGCATAAGTGAGGATAGGAAGCACACTTAATAATACGATATAAATTATCTTTTTCATAATATCTTTTTTTTAAAAATTAAAAATTTGTATTAAAATTAATTTGTTATAATATTTTTATTGACAACCCTCATTATCTGCTCTGAAGGTTGCACCTGTTTTTATACTGAATCCTGTGTTTAGCCTTACACGCTCTCCTCCTTTTAGAATAAGTGCGTCTCCATTATTAATAATAACACTTGCATTATCAGAATCGTCTGTTTTGATAGTGCCGTATGCTTGAAAGTATGTCGTGGCAGCATTTTCCTGTTTAATCGTAATTTGATAATCACATGGAATACCGATGCAGTTACAGTAGGCATCCCAAGTATCACCTGTTGTACGCCAGTCTCCGTCGTCGCATGAGGTGCCTTCCGTGCAAGGTTCACAAGTACAGTTATCGGTTAAATATTGTCCATCTGAACAGCTAAGTGTACAATCGCAGGCGCAGGCATCTTGATTATATGTTGTGCCATTCGGACAGTCATTGATAGTGATATTGCAGGTACCTATGCAATCACAGTTTGCATCCCATGTATCACTTGTGGTATTGGGGTTATCGTCGTCACATATACCTGAGAGATTACAAGTTCCTCTACATTCACAATTATTCCACTTATCATCAATAGTTGCTGGATTAGCATCGTTACAGGCAGTACCATTTTCTGTATTACAATTAAAATCAGTGGTTAATTCGATATAAAAATCGCCTGCGGGTATAGAAGCATTAAAATCTGCTTCTATGGTAGCAAAACTTCCTGCTACTTGCATGTAATATGGAGTGGAATGACCTGTTAAATCAACAATCAAAGAACCGGGATTATTGACTTCATTTATTTTACAGCCTATTTCCATAAGATTACCGCAAGCACCTGAATACAGGGTAATAATTTCGGTCATATTAGGTGTTGAATTTACTTTTATATTATTTGATGCTCCGTTCAATACATACCATACAGACGCACCCGCATAAGGGCTGCACGAAGGATGTGGACTGGCTTTGGAAGCATTAAGCGTACTACCTGTGACCTGTATAGGTGTGCCTGACGAAAGGTTGACATTAGTAGGCTGCATATCACATTCTTCATTTGTAACCACACTGGGAACTGTTGGATTTTTGCTTACTTGTACACAAAAATATCCCAATACATTTCCGAAGGTACAGTCTGCACCACTCACCATTATGTAGTATGTACCTGATGTCAAAGTTTCGTAGAGCCTTTCTCCTTTAAAACCAAATTCATCATTATTCGTACAGGCTACTTCGGATAAAGTTCCACAACTGCCCGAATAAAGAGTAAGTACGTCATTGAATGTAGCATTGGTGATTTCAATACCGTAATTACCTCCTTGTCCCGCTGCAACGGTAAATTTGTACCAAACACTGGCTTTGTTGTATTGACAACTGTTGTGTTCATCGGGACTTGCTGTGATATTGTCTCCCTGTGTGCATGCACCGTCTATGGTAAGTTGGATAGCATCGCTACATAAATCATTTACATTAGCATAAATATTAGCATTCATAAATATGCTGATGTAAAATATATTTAACAAATATTTCATTTTATTCATAATTTCGTTTTTTAATTATTCATGAATTTTGAGAATTTTCTCTGTCGTCATTCCAGCTACCGACAATCGGCAGATATACTTTGTATTTGTTTGTATGTATGTAATCATTTCAGTGTCAACAACTTCAATCGGATTGAATGAATAGATATGACTTCCTGCCTCCTTAAACTCTGTAAACAGAGGTGCTAAATCAACAGATAAAGGATTATCGGGGTCGTCTGGATTTTCTATATCATACTGAACTTTACTTCCATCCTCATTTAATATTTCAAGTTGCACATTGGCAGGTGATTTGATTGAATATTTGAACTCAATTTGATTGTCACTCTGACGAATATTGTAGCCAAATAATACCTGTGAGGCAACTATCGGTGCAGATTGCGAGACCGTAGAATTGCAACCACCGAGTATCAAGCCACCAAGTGGGTCGGTCATGTTGTGGTTGGATGTGGTAGCTTGGCAGTCTGCGGGGGTAGTAGGTGCTTGGGTGCAATCTGCATTAGTGTAACCATCAGTATTATTGGTGTAATTATTGACATCCGCGTGATTGTTTTCGGCAACACCATAATTGAGTACATCTTCTGAGGTTTGTACGTCAGCACACAACCAATCACGAAGCACTCTGTCATAGACAGACCGGAAATCAATGGCTCCCGGCTGATTTTCAAAAGTAACAGATTGCTCGTCGAAGGAGTTGGTATTACTATCGTAGCCACTCAAATTGATGGGAGTGCCGTAAAACTTTTTACCATTAATTTTATCGCCAAATAACATCATGGGAGCGAGTGCGCCGTGATCGGTACCCAATCCGGTATTCTGTACTATTGTTCTGCCAAATTCGGAGAAAGTCATCATCATCACTCGTTTTTCATCGCCTGATGCTTGCAAATCTGTGAAGGTAGCATGTACAGCCTGTGATATGGTGCTTAATAAACCTAAGTGAATATTGCGTTGGTCAACATGCGTATCAAATCCACCCAACTGTACCAGATAAATCTTCGTTTTAAGATGCCCTTTGATTAATCGGACAATTGTTTTCAACTCATTATTAATCGCCACTCCACCATAATTTGCACTTGGGTCATTTTTGGCATCTGGGTGATTGTGTGCAGCTATAACCGTGTCGGAGTAACGATAGGCACTATTGGCAAGTCTGCGTACAAAGGTGCGTTCTATGTCTTTGGGACAAGTGCCAGTGAAATTTGCTGCATTGTACAAACCACCTGTATCCAAGAGTTCTTGAAAAGCTGCCAAGTCACTGAATATCAAATCATAAGGATTACCACTTCTTCCTCTGAATATCAAATTATGAGATGAACCTATCTGAATGGCAGGTGGTACAGTAGGAGGCGCATCCAAAAATGCAGGCAGGGTTTCTTTAAAATATCTACCCATCCAGCCGCTATATGCACGCTCATCATTTAGATTGATTCCATTGGAAGCACCACTTGCCCATAAATCGGAACTGGTAAAGTGTGAGCCGTTTTGGTTGGGATAACCCACATTGTGAATGACTGCCATATTGCCCTCGTTCCACATGCTGTAAGCACCGGACATTTGCTTGGGCAGACCAAAATCTGCGGGCGAGTTGCCACCACAATAATCCACATTTAGGGGATTTAATTCACTAGCAGAAAGCCCTATAGTTTGTCGTATATCTTGATATACTTTGCGTCTGCCTTGATAGCTGCCTATGGCATCCGAATTGCAAAGCGGAACAATGGTATTCAAACCGTCATTGCCACCAACAAGACGAATTAGTATAAGCACTCTGTCATTGTCGGGATTGCTGAATAAAGAGGAAACTAAAGGTGATGCCCACGAAAAGAGTGATGAAGTGCCAAGAAATGCCCCTCCTGCTGCCATAATACCCGAGTTGGATAGAAATTGTCGGCGTGACCAGTGGTGGTGGTCGGCAGCATGGGCTGCTTTTCCATCTTCCAAGCTTGCTCCGCGTCGTTTATTTATAATATTTTTTAACATGATTTTAATTTTTATAAAATATGTAATAAATTGTTATTAGGTTAAATGCCATTCGGGCTGTTGGGTGAAATATAAAATGACATTGGTGATACGGTTTGCCATTTCTACCTTATATTCCTCAATGTAATTATCATTTAAAAAGGGATAATCGTTTCTGAAATCTTCATCTTCCGGCTTTACAATGAGTACCGGATAATTAAAACCATCTGAATATACCTTGATACTATCAACAACTTGCCCAACGGCTGTACCGTTGACCTCACTCTCGTATGGTTCTACAGAAAAGAAGTGCCTCCACATCATTCTGATAACCCTTTCGGGAGTAGCATATTTTTGTATGTAATTCATATTATTAACATCCTCCTCTTCTTCTAAAAGACGAATAACCAATTGGCGGAATTTTTCTTTTGTATGTGCTCCGAATTTTTCAGTCAGAAAATCACCCAATAGTTTCCTTCTTTTTACAAATACTTCTTCGTTCAGCCAATCACGATGCCCCGCCCAACCGGACACATCTGCCGGACCTCTGAGACTATGTCCGATTACCGCACAAGAGCCGTGTATATACAGCGTATCTTGTAGCTTGAACTCTTCGTAGGCATTTTTGGCATCTTCGGGCAAAGCCCCTTCGGCTGTCATGGCATTGATAGTACCATCGGTCAGGTAATTTGGATTTTCCGCATATTCTGTGAAGGCGTATCCACCGCAATTTTTACCATTATTAGTAGTGTACCGATTGTCATAATCAGTGTCGGCTTTTCCGTTGGTAAAAGCATATTGCACCTGATTGTCTCCAATTTCAGGGCAATCTCCTGTCGGAGATGTTCCATTCAAGCAAATAGGTGATGGCATACCATGTAAACTTGGATACAGCAATGTCATTCTATATGTGTAGTCAAAATCAGTATTTGGTGTTGAATTGTAGTTACTCCATTGAGGTTGAAGATTAGTCTTACGGAAAAGGGATATAGCGGAACCAATATGGCTTTTTATTTGTGTACCAATGATGCCTTCATCATAAAAATGTTGACTTTTGAACAGTTTCTTCAAAACTGCACTTATATCCCAGCTAATTACTGCCTCATCGCCGACTGTTTCGGTGGTAAGAAATTCATTGGCGATATTAGTGAGATATGTTTTGAGTGCAGTTTTATCAACGTCATCCCAATCTTGAGTGCTCCCCCCATAGACATAAAATTCATACAGTTTTTTTGTTATAAAATAAGCAATTTCTTGAGTTTTATGTCCAAAGATTATCTCATGCACATGATTATACTCAAGCAGCCCGGCGGTAACTATTTTTGAAGAAGAACTGCTCCCGTATGGCACTGCTTCCCTACTATATAAATCATTTGTTACATCCCCAGCACATAGAGATGGCAGACTACTGGTATTGCCTGCTTCAGTCCAGAGGTCTGCCGCATTGTACTGCTCACCAAATATAGTTTTAGTACCCCAATCGTGATGCCCATATTGAAATTTGAGCATATCAAACTTATAATCAGCCGTGTAACGGGTTATACGCCAACCAGTTAGTGCTCTCGATAATTCACTGATGTCTTGTTGAGTATAATTGTTCTGACCATTTTTATCCTTTATGCCCATAGTGAACAATTCCAGTAATTCACGGGCATAGTTCTCTGTAGGTTCCAAGGGGTCACAATCGGGAGTGGACGTATATATACCGGAATTTTCGCCTATGCTTCTGTCACCATTCAGGTAAGTAAGCATGAAAGGAGTTAGTCCTATCTGCTCGACAAACTCTCTGAAATTACCAAAGGCGTAATTAAATAAAATCCGATAGTACTTTAAATGAATAGCACCGAAAGAGCCGGTTATGACATCTGTATGCGTAGCAAAATGCCCGCGCCAAAACAACATGAGTTTACTCCTGATACTTTCTCGGATAGACTCATTTATCCAGTAGCTGTTAATAGTATTAACAAACCAATCTTTTCCGGAAATCCCTGCGTGTACATCTCTTGGACGTCTGCACTCAACATCATCGGGGTGTGGCGGATTCGGTGGGTTAGGAGGTATGTCTATAGGTTGTTCTCGTACAGGTAATCTCACAAGCCTGTCTGCCCAATCAAATTCATCAGGAAACTGAAGTCCTGCGGCGTCGCCAATAAGCTTATCTATAAGCGCACTAAAAGTGGTAATCCCTTCATTCTGAATAATATCAAAATCTTCGAGACGAGCACCGTAGCCTAGCCTTCGGTATAAGTGCCGGATTTTTCTGCGGCAGTTTTCATCAGATAGATTGATATTGTCTGATGTTCCGGCCAGTTTATCCGAACTAAAATTCGTTATATCACACATAATGATTTTAAAAATTTAGTAGTTAAAAAATAATAATCACAGGTTATTTGTTTACTTCCTGTATTTCATTTATACCACGTTTAAGTTCACCTTCTACCTGTGATTTAGCAGTATTAAATTCACGGATACCTTTTCCTATTCCGTGCATCAGTTCCGGTATTTTTTTGCCACCAAATAGGAGCAGCACAACAAATACGATAATAGCTAATTCCATTCCTCCGGGGAATCCAAAAAGAAGTACTGTATTCATAATATTATTTTAAAAATGTTAAAAAAATAGTTTTTATTAAAAGGATATATCACGCCCATTCACATACTAATAATGTGTTTATGTGCCTAAAAAATCAGGCATAGCAAAGCCCTTAGCATGGATGATGAACGTCCATACTTTATGAATGTGGTGTCGGAACTAAAAGAATATCAATTTTGATGTTATCGTGTTTTAGAAGATTGTCTTTTGGAAATATCTTGAAACTTCTAACCTATCAAAATTATTTGTGGATTAATATAAGTAGCATTTGCCTTGTATAAAGCGTTCTTTACTTACTTGATATGAATGCAAGTTCGGTATTCCTTTCTGCACGTCAAAGGAACGGTTTAGTCGTTTTTTACAAATACCTTTTTACGAAATGTGTTAAATTAAATGACTTTTCAATAGATTATTTTTTTTGATGATTAAAAAATAATGAAAACAAAATTTTATTCTAATTTTAATGCCAAAAACAAACACATACAAAAAACCGTATTACATCTTGAAGGTTAATAAAAATGCGTAATTTTCCTTAAAAAAGGGGTTAAATTCTCAAAAAAACCTGTTTTTTATTCATTTATCACATCATTTTACTGTAATTCCATGTACTGAATTTGTTCTAAAAAGTGATAAAAAATTGGTGTTGAAAATGAGTTCAAGTAATCTGTACGATTGAATTTCATCCATTTTTGGCTTGAATTATGCTACAACATATGCGCTCACATAAATTAACCACTCCCCAACCCTTTCATTCCCGATACGTATAATGACATAAAGATTACCCTGTTGCAAAACGACACTGCAACGGTGAACCTCACTATGTCATCTATTATCTTGTACTCGTCGTATTGCTCTAATTTTTAATTTTAATATTTTATGAAACAATTACATGCACTAATTATATTTTTTCTATTTATATTGATAAATACAGGCATTGCTCAAAAAGCAAGTCTAAATATCGACCTCACACGCAAAATGCAAGCCCTTGAAAAAAGCGGACAAATGAACGAAACATTACAAGTCATGGTACAGGGCGATTTAGCGACTATCCAAGATGAAGTAAAAAATGTACGTGGCAAGTACAAATACGGTCGTAAAGGCATTGCTGCGATTAGCATTCCCGCTTCTGGTATTGCCCAATTACAGCATCATCCGGCGATTAAACGTATCGAATATTTACAAATGGAAGCCAAACTACTCGGCGATTTTTTACGGGTCAATAACAACCTTGACTCCCTGCATCAAGGATTAGGTTGCCTTCCACAAGGTCTTGATGGCGAGGGAGTTATCCTTGCTACTATTGATACGGGAATAGATTACAGACATCCTGATTTTCAAAATGCGGATGGCACCACACGCATCAAATACCTGTGGGACCAACTCGTCAGCAATATCACCAACGTACCTTACGGTTACGGTTATGAGTGGACAGAAACGGACATCAATGACGGAAGTATTCAGCACAATCCTGCGCTTGGTGGCAATGGACATGGTACAGGTGTAACAGGTGCAGCTGCGGGGGGCGGCATGGCAGTGCCGGGCAAATATACAGGAGCAGCACCCAAAGCAGATATTATTCACGTCAACCTTAGAAACAATAGTTTTCCGGCAGCTTATGTCGATGCTGTTCAGTATATTTTCGATAAAGCCGATGCAGAAGGAAAACCTTGTGTGATTAATTCGAGCATAGGCAGCTATCGTGGTTCGCATGATGCCCGACCTTTATATGTACAATATATTGAAAATTTATTGGATGCCAAACCCGGACGTGTATTCGTACAAGCTGCCGGAAACGGCGCAGGTGTTCGCCAACATCTTGGCTATCAGGTCACTGCCGATACGGTATTTTCATGGTTTAAAAGAAATGCAGCTTTGGGTTATGTGTATTATGATTTGCATGCAGATAAAGCAAATTTTGATAGTGTGTATTTTGCTTTTACTTGTAGAGACAGAACGGATTATTCTTATAAAGGTACGACCAAATTTTATAATATACAGCTTGATTTCCCTGTGTTATCAGCTAATACACAAGTTATTACTACCACACACCATCATCCTGTGACCAATGAAGTCTTGGGTGATATAGAAATATATGCCCAACTCAATCAAGGGGTTTATGATATAGCTTTTGTAGTTTATCCAACGGTCACTACGGATTATTGGGAATTTACAACGACCGGAGACGGTTACTTCGATGTATGGAGCAACGCCACCCTCATAGGAACATCAAGCATAGAGCCACCGTTTTTGCTGCCTGATTCTACTACCTTTCCCGACATCGTCAGATACAAAGCCGCCGATACGCTGAAAACCATTGTAAGCGGTATTAATTGTTCCGAAAAAGTCATTTCAGTAGCCAATTATTCTGCCTCTGATTCATGGCCGGGCTACGATGGTGCTATTTATTACAACGAAACTCCCGGTGGCTACAAAGTACGTGAATCCAGTACCGGACCTACCCGCGCCGGTGTACAAAAACCCGACATCGCTGCCTCCGGAAATTATACCGCAGGTCCGCAATATCTTGAACGTTTGACCGAACTTCAAAATACACCTGCCGATGCCCGACGGCTTGCCCCCGAAGGCTGGCACGCTACACAATGGTCGGGTACATCCATCGCTGCGCCTGTTGTTGCCGGTACGGTGGCTTGTTATTTACAGCAATTTCCGAATGCCACATACTCCGAAGTCAAAAATGCTTTAATCAGCACCGCAAAAGTTGACCAACACGTTCTGCGCGATTACGGCACTGCACCAAATGACGCTTGGGGCTACGGCAAATTGGATGGCTACAATTTCGTCAATGAAGCAGTAGTAGCTGCCAATCAACAAAGCAATACCGACCTTCGTATCAATGTGCACGCATGGCTCGAAGGTGCAATTGATGACAGCGAACTTCCGGTTATCACTATGCACACAGACATGAATGACAGAGGCTTACTACCCGGACAAACTCCTGCAAACCCTTTGGTGTCGCCCACACCTTCTGTTCATCCTTTTACCGATGCACACTGGTATTATAGTGGACCTGAATCGGGCTTTGATAACCTTGATTATCAGGCAATTGCAGCAGCTAATGGCGGTAATAAAGTCGTAGATTGGGTTATATTCAGTCTGCGTGACAGCCTGTCGGCAAGCTCTAGCATTTTTCGGAAAGCGGCGATGATTTTGGAAGACGGCAAGATTGTTTTTCCTGATAATTGCGCCATGATTCCTACCGGACAAAGCTACTATATCGTCATCGAACATCGCTTACACATGGCAGCTATTTCTCATGTTCCCGTTAGCTTTTCCGACAATGTACTGACTTACGATTTCCGCACCCAAAACAGCTATCGTACACCCACAAGCGAAGGGCAAAACGAAATATATCCGGGCGTATGGGCATTATACGGTGGCGACGGTGACCAAGCCTTCGACACGCCCGGCTACGACACCAATGGAAGAGATAAAGAGATTTGGGTCTTGCAAAACGGGCTTTTTGACCTCTATTCTACCGGCGATTATAATATGAATGGCGATGTAAACGGCAATGATAAAATCATCTGGTCGCGGAATAACGGGCGTAGCTCTTTGACGGATAAGGTTAATGATTAATGGTTAATGGTCAATGATTAATGATTAATGATTAATGGTCGATAGTTCGTGGAGATAGTTACAAGAGTTTTTCTACAAGAAATAAAGTACTCAAAACTCATCGTCATTCCATAACCCTAACGTGGAATGGCGATGAGTTTTAATATTTTAGATAAGTTTAATTTTACACTAAAGCCCTTCTTGAACTTACGTCTAAATACTTGCGCTTGAACTTGAAATTTTCCTTATCTTCGCACCATGAAATTTGAATTTAAAACAGACTTAATCGAAACCCGTACCGTCAACAAACGCTGGGTGATGATTGGCTTGGCAGCAGCGGGTTTGTTGGGCTTGGGCGTATTTGATTATTTTAGTGACGGCAAAATTGGTCTTATTGATAATTTGCTCAAACTCGCAGATATGAGCGATTGGGCGCAGATGGCTTATGCTTTGATACTGGCATTATTGGCATTGTTTGTATTGCCGATGTTGATTCAGTTGTTTCGCAAAAAACGTGTGGCGGCGGGGAAGGTATATTTTAATGAAGAAACCCTCTATCTCAAAGATAAAGGAGAAGTATATGAGATTCCACAAGACAAACTTGACGAGCTGCGTTTTGAGTTAAAAAAACTCCCCGAAGGTCAGGAATTTAAACCCGGCAATATACAGGGTGGTAATTTTATGACCATTCCAATGGGCAGCAAAGAACATACTTACGAACTCCAAATTGATTCTGCCGAACAAAAACAAGACCTGCTCAATATGGTCGAATTTCTGCGTATCAATCACGATGTAAAAGTCAAAGTCAAAGAGATAAAGAAATGACGGTGGACGGAAGTTGGACGCTTTTTTTGGATAGAGACGGTGTGATAAATCGCAGGATTTCGGGTGCGTATGTGACTGATATTGAGGAACTTGAATTGCTACCGCGTGTTTTGGAAGTGATACGTTTTTTTTCTACTGTTTTTGGTAAAATTGTCGTAGTTACCAATCAACAAGGCATCGGAAAAGGCATTATGACTGAAGCACAACTTTCGGGAGTGCATACACATATTCGTAAACAAGTCGAACAATCAGGCGGACGTATTGACGCATTTTACTACTGCCCTCACCTTGCCGAAGATAATGCCGAATGTCGTAAACCCAACACAGGTATGGCACTACAAGCCCAAGCCGATTTTCCCGAAATTGATTTTAAAAAATCTATCATGGTCGGTGATTCGGTTACGGATATGGAGTTTGCATTTAGATTGGGAATGAAGACTGTTTTTATACAAACCAAACCCGAAGATGAGGAGGCAGCAAAGGATTTACCGATTGATTTTAGATGCAAGGGCTTGATAGATGTGGTGGAATGGTTAGTAGTTTGAAAATAAAAACGAATCACCAATTACGAGATTAATTCGGCATAAAATCCGGTTGCACCTTTTTTTGAGTATTCAAATTCACAATATGCTGAAGCACACCCAAGAGTTGAGGTAATTTGAGAATCGAATAACGGTTTTTGTCAATAATAATGGTTTTGCCTTCCAATTTCAAAAAAACCCATTCGTAACCACTCGTGCAAGCACCATAAAGCGGGTCAATTGGGGTATCGTTTTTTTGATTAAAAACCCTCGCGCCGATGAGTTGTGCAGCGGCTTGGGCAAGTGAATTTGGATTGTCAATATCCCCTCGTTTGGCTTCTGTAATATTGATAATTGGTGCTATCAATTCCTTAGAGCCAGGGGCTTTGGCAAAGATAAAATCACATTCTCCCGTCAGTCCTCTTGATTTATCTGCCACCAAACGCTCGCCCGAAAACAACTCAATCGTCTTCCGGTTATTCATTTTGATTTCCTGCAAAATCGGGAAAACCACCGCTTCCGAAATGGCTTTTTCAGTGGTCAAAGGAAATTCCTTTGCCAGTGCCAAAGACCTCAATAAATGCTCAGAAGGTTCAATCTCCCGAAACACCGTTTTGAATAATGTATCTGTAATCTGACGAATCGAAAACGCCTTTGATATATCTTTAAATTTAAAATCTTTGTAAGCCATGATACTTTTTTACAGATATAAATTTTTTTAGCTCAATTTACTTGTAACGCCGTCGATATAAAAGACAACTCAATTCAAATTCAATTTATAATAATCAATAATTTTCTGAAACACTCCGATGACCGTTTCTATTTCTTTCAAATAATATAAATTTTCGTCTATCAACAGTTTATCACCTTCCAATTTCATAAAATTCCAGATTTCTGCTGTCGTCACGCAACCATAAATGACATCAATCGGATTGTTATTATTCTTGTTGAATTGTTGTGCGCCAATCATTTGTGCAGCACACTGTACTACACCTAGTTCAAGGTCATTTTTCTTTGCCTCTACCAATGAAATAATCGGTGCGTCAATGCCGTATCTTGCATCGTCTTTCGTCAAAATAAAATCACACTCACCAACCAAACCAAGTTCACTATCAACATTGAGGGTTTCACCGGAGAAGAAGGTGAAAAAGTTATTATTACGACGACGCAATTCTACTAAAATTGGCGTGACAATAAGTTCGGATTTTGCTTTTTCGCTTCTCATAGGAATTTTTTGGGTCATGGCAAGCGTTTCTTTGAGCCAATCGCTAATCGGTATTGTTTCAACATTATCAAAAAGTTCCACACTAACTTCCTTGATATTAAACTTTGTACGAATCTCTTGTAATGTAAAATTTGTATATGCCATAAGATTGTTTTTTACAAATATACAATTTTATAAGCTAATTTGTAACTTGACAATGTTATGTTCGGTTTTTATTTAATATAGCTGGTGTCTGCTCTTGAATTTGGGCTAAAACTCGTCTGACATTTCCAAAATTCACCGATGACCTCATAATTTTTCCGACAAAGTTTAAATGTCTGACGAGTTTTAGCCCAAATTCGGAAAAAATATCACATTTCAAGCATAAACATATTTTTTTTAAACATAACATTGTCAAGGTAACAAGTTCATCTGATTGGTTGACACTTCATACAATATTAATTTTACACAAAATATAAGTAAGCCGTTTGGTAAACTTTTCAAGTTTGCTAAACGTGGGCAGGGAACTAAAGTTTGTAACTAGATAAATATCAGCATATTACTTCTCCGATAGCTATCGGAGACCAAACTTTTTGAAGTTTAGCAAACGGAGTATTTAAATTTTGTTTTTATTTTTAAAATCAGATTCCAAAAGTGTCAAAACTTTTATGATTTAGATGAACTTGTCTAATTTGTTTATTCAAAATCATCATATAATAAATATTTTTTACGAATATCTTTAAATACTCTCAAATCTTCCTGCCATGTCGCACGAATGTCATCCTCACTCATTCCGGCTTTAATTTGCTGTTGAAGCGTCTCGTTTCCAGCGAGTAAATTAAAGAAATTATTAGTATTAAAAAAACTCTCTTTATCCGAAAAAGCATTATACATATCAATGACGTAATTGAGTTGCAAACGATTTATTTTTCGTAAAGATTCATTATTCAATTCGCTCAAATTCAAACCATTACATACCTTGTTTTCATGCTTCGGATACTTCGCACCGGGCATACGTACAGGCGTAAATTGGTAATTGCCCACTGTATTATCAGGATGTCCGATGACTTGAAATTGGGTGTTCGTACCGCGTCCTACACTAAAGCTCGTTCCTTCGAAAAAACAGAGCGACGGATAGAGGTAAATTGACCGCGCATTGGGCAGATTGGGAGAGGGTTTGACGGGGAGTTCGTAGGGTGTATTGTGGTCATAATTTTTGCATAAAATATACGATAAATCACATTGCACACCGCCTTTGAGCCAACCCTCGCCATTGACCATACGGGCATACTCGGCTATGGTCATGCCATGCACCACAGGCACAGCATGTAAGCCCACAAATGAACGCTGCCCGGACTCCAAAACAGGTCCGTCCACATAATGCCCATTCGGGTTCGGACGGTCAAGCATCATGACAGGAATACCCGTTTCCGCACAAGCCTCCATCACATAAGTCATCGTAGAAATATAGGTGTAAAATCGCGCTCCAACATCCTGAATATCAAAGACGACAAGCTCTACACCTTGCAGCATTTCGGGCGATGGTTTTTTGTTTTTTCCATACAGTGAAACGATAGGCAAACCCGTCTGCATATCGCGTCCGTCAGCGACTTGTTCGCCTGCATCGGCAGTACCGCGAAAACCATGTTCGGGTGCGAATATCTTTTGCAAATTGACACCAAGCGACAGCAAAGTATCTACCAAATGCACTTCCCCGACACGCGACGTTTGATTGACGACCAATGCAGTTTTTTGCTCGCCAATCAAAGGGAGATATTCGCTGATTTGGTCGGCAGCGGTGAGTAACTTTTTGGGTTGGTTATTTTCAAATTGAGGCTTGGGAATTGTGTCGGGTGGTGGAGTGTTTTTGCAACCGGCAGCGAGGTTGAGTAGGGCGCAGATGATGACTATGATGTATTTTAATTGCATGATTGTTGGATTGTCGAATTGTTACAAAGCAAGATAATAGGCATTTCTAAAATGTCTGTTATCTTTTGACGTAGAATTTTATAGTTTGGCTTCTTCGACTATGGCTTTTATGGCGATGGCGGTGTCGGGGGGGAGTTTTTCTAAGTAGGCAAGCGATTTGTTGGATTCGAGGTAGTGAATCGTGTTGACAGTAGTTTGAAGGTATGTTTTGACTTTGGGTTCAGGGTTTTTATCTAAAACATGCTTACAAATATTCATAATTAACTTGGTTGATACTTTTGATTTCAACCAACTTACGGTTAAATAATTTAATTCAGAATTATAATCTGCTAGCGTTATTGATGTAATTCCGTAGCGAACACATTCTGAATAAGTTAACTTCTTTTCTAAAAAAGATAAACCGTTATAAAAATTAATTGGTGCATTTCGATTCTGTTCTGATTTATAATACTCATTTAACAAAGCACTTATTTTTTCGCTTCTCTCTAATTCTTCTAAAAAGGATTTTACTACCGATAATTCATAAGAATTTTCGTTATTGCTTTTTTGAAAAAAAGTAATCGCTTTACAAAGATATTTTTTAGACAACTGATAATCACAAAAAGACATTAATCCTATTCTCATACTAATTACACCGTGGAACAAATCACTTTTTACACCGGAACAAATTGGCAGTAGTTCTCTAAATAAGAATTCTGCGTACAAAAAATTCTTTTCTTTTATGAAACGGTCGCCAACGCATGCAATTTTAGTGATGTATGTACTTAAAATTTTTTCATCCTTAATTCTTGTGATGACATTTATAACTTCTTCAACTTTTATTTTAAATTTTTCATATAGTGGCTTACTAATTTTGGAATCTGAATATGTTTTAATTTCAGACAGTAATGTATCTATCTCGTGGTTTTTTTCTATCAAACCTATCCATTCATCCGAAGTCTCGAACTCTGGCAAATTACCTTTTTCAAAAAATCCCGAAGAAATCAAATACAACCTCGCCAAATCATTCGCATTAGCACTCGGCTGTTCCAATAAAGCCTTAAAAGCATGAGTACGCAGCTCGTCCGACTGATAAAACGCCACCAAAAAATCCGACAACAACCATATCGGTGTAATCTGTTGATTATGATGAATCTCGCGGAGTTGGTAATATAAAACGTGGATTCTATCAGCTACCTGATAAGAAAAAGCTGGACTATCGGAGCGTTTTTTGCCGATGACGTAGCCATTATCTCTGAGCCAAAGGAAGGCTTTGGAGATTTTATTCTGGGCAGTACCGAGGGCTTCTGCGAGTTCGCTTTGAGAGCAATTTTCGCCCTTGCGAATGAGGGTGTCGAATAGTTTTTTGCTTTGCCGCGGGATGCTTTTGGTCAAGTCCTGATAGTAAGGCGTGAGGTCGTCGATGAGTCCGAAAAGGGTGTTGGCGGTGGAGATTACATTGTCTTCTAAGAGTAGATTGGTGAGTACGACTGCCATGCGCGGACTGCCGCCTGTAAAGTGGCTAAGGGCTTTGAGTTTGGCGCGTTTGAGACTTTCTTCGGCTTGGGTCATTTGGATATTGGAGAGGGCTACTCGGCGGTCAAAATACTTGAAATAATCCTCTGTTGTCCACTTTTTGAGGGTGCATTTTTTGAAGGCATGGAACAGGCGTTTGTTATAATTGCCGTCGATAATATCCGAATCTATACGTGGCACAGCACCGATAATCGTGAGGTTTTTGATTTTTTCGAGCAAGTGTCGAAATCGAGATTCGTGGACTTTAGCGGTCTTTTTATCGGCTTCGATATTGGTCAAAAAATCATGCAGATTTTCGACCACCACGACCAACATATAATCTTTATTCTTTGCCGTTTTTTCTTTTATATATTTTTTTAATTTTTGTAATTCAATTTGCCAAACCTCGTCCGGTTCTTCCCAAAAAGTAGTGGCATCTACGCCCGATTGTTGCGTTAATTCACTCAAAATCAGTTTAATCAAATCGGAAGTCGTGTTGATGTTATTTTGTTCTTCGGGCAGTAGCAAAAATTCACAATTTTTAAATATTTTTTTCTTTTTAAATTGTATTTGAAGGTATTTTAAAAAGAAAGATTTGCCCATACCGCGCGGTCCGCGTATCAGCGTATGTTGCGCGACGGATTCGGAATTGAGATTATCCTCTAAGGTTTTCATGACCTTTCCCAAGAGACATTTTCTACCCGTTGCTAAGGCGAGAATCGTCTCGTCGTCCATGCTGTACGGGTTAAATTTTGCTATGTAATGCATATTAAGTTCAAGTTCAAGTGTCAAGTTCAAGTGTCAAGATGAAGTTCAAATTAAATATTTCGTTTGGTGAGCCACCAATTTTTAATAATTTGTAATGTGTAACTGTATTCTTGTGAACCGGAGAGTTTTATAAATTCATAATCAATTAATTTCACTATGATTTCGTAAGAAAAACTATCACCGACTTTGGCTTGCAGGTCTTTGAGATTAATGTCTTCCTCAATAGCGATAGCATCTAAAACCAACATGGCTGTATTCAACTCTTCACCTTTGAATACGCCTAATCGCTCATCGAATTGGTAAATGAAATCTTTGAACAGTCCAGACATGATTTCGTTGTGATAAACTTCCTCAACGGCTTCGGGTGTTTTACATTCATTCACCGCAATTTCATGGTAAGCGTATTGTAGAAAATAGGGTACAAAATCGGGTAGCAAGTCAAGGAGTTTTCCGGTAATTTCGGGTGTCCACCAATCGTATTTATCATTCTTGAGGAGTTCTTGGATAAATAATTCACTTTCCGCACGAGTGAAAGGGTCTAACTCAATCGTGTTCAATCCTGCCAATAACTTACGGCTAATGCCGAGATGTTTGAGTTGTTGATGTAGGTTCAGTGAACCCGTAATGCCCATTGGTAAGCCCGCGTGCCGCCAACTACGCAAGTGGGTGAGTACGTGTTTAATGTCGCTGACTGTGTTGGATTCATCATTGATATTTTCAAAGAAAAACGGTAATTCATCCATAAACAAATACACGTTTTCGGTCTCTTCAAAAAATGCGGTGACAAGCGTTTCAAAGGGTTTACTGTAATTCATCAATTTATCCTGAAAACCCACTTTCTGCCCCATAACTTCCACAGAATCAAATATATCTGTAATGGAATCAATAAGTTTTTTGGGAAGCTGTCTGCTGTCACTCAGAAATTTTTTGAATCTGGTCTGCATGTCTTTCGGCATCTCTACATACAAACCTTTGTAGAAATCAAGAACAGTTTTGAAGGTTTGACAATCCAATTCGATACAGATATTTTTATCGTTTTCTTGTTGTAGTAAATAGGCAGTTTGTTGGAGAAAAGAACTTTTTCCCGTCCTTCTGATACCAAGAATAAGAAAGCTGTTGCTGTTTTTCATATAGCGAACAGCTTTTCTCAAATTTTTCTTCCGATACCTGAAATCATTGCCGGATACAGGTGTTCCAACTATATTTTTCATTATATGATTTTAATTTCGTATGAATTTGAAGTAATACTTCGCAAAGATATAAAAAAAGTCGTATGAATCCAAATTCATACGACTTCTAAGTTATACTTTTTTACTTATTTTTTAATAACAAAACTACACAAACTCCGAAATCAATCCACCAATAATCATACTCGTAATTAGCCAGTAAGCAAAATGCACTGCTATATATCGTCTATTTTTATTATCCAATAAAGCATGAAAACAAACAAAAGGCAGGGCAAAAACGAAGGCATTGATAGCCCCATGAAACACGCCATGTCCAAGGTGGCGATGTTTCTGACCATATTTTCCCAAAAATTCTTCCACTACTTGTTTCGATGTTTCATTACCTTGCATAATATCGGTAAAAAAAAGTTCGTAAAAACCCATTTGATGAATGATAAGATTGATGTAGCCATAGACCAAAGTAAAACTCAGTACGAACATCAATAGGATTTTATACCACGTTATCCGAAAGCTAAGTCCTTCTATATTAGCCCATTTTACCATAGGTGAAGCCGGACGATACCAAAGAAAACCAATCAATAAAGGTATAAAAGAAATGAGGAAAAAAGCGGTGTAATTTAAATTCATGGTTTGTGATTCGTTGATTGGTGATTCGTTAAGATATATGGCAAAAATAAAAAAATCCCCGCTTCCAGAGGAAACGAGGATTTTATATTTTTAAATAATTAATTGACTAATTTACGAATCAACTAATTACAAATCACAATATTAGCGATTAAATTTTACAAATTTCTTAGTTGCCAATACTTCATTGCCATGTCTCACTTGTACCATATATGTACCTGTTTGAATATCTTGGTGTTTGAGACTGACCGTATTTGCACCTTCGCCTAAAGCTACATTTTGAGAAGCTACTGTTCTACCTGTAATGTCTGTAACAACAAGCGTAGCAGCTCGGGCAACTTTGGCAAAATAAGTCAAAGTCACAGGTTCATTGTCCATAGCTGGATTTGGAAATACATCAAATCCTGCTTCTGTAATAGGTTCAGTAGTAGTGGTATTGCTACAGAAATCACAATCATTTAAGTTGTTGAAGTTAGTAGCTTCTGCACCTATGCGCGAACCGCTAGTAGCTTTACCAACGAAAGTTGAAGGGAATTTATCCAGTGTATTCCACTCCAAATCCATACATCTTGAAGCGTCCACCATGTCGAAAGCTAGACGTCCGACACCTACCCAATCATCATTGACTTCGTAGCCTTCACCACCGGCGAGTTCTACATTATAAGAGACCACATTGGCTTTAGACCCTCTAAGGTTGTGTGAAGAGTAGAGACTGTTGCTGACTGTACCCGAAATTTTCAACTCTTTGGAGATAGTAGGATTGGCAATAGCTTCCTTATTGAAAGTGAAGCGGTAATTTTGTTCGCTGAGGTTAAAGGTGGAGTTCAATTCAGTGGCTTTGACTTCAATATCAACAAGTACCTTTCCATTTGTACAGTTCACATTGTTGAAGCGAACATCATATTTCGCTTGTGCAGTTGCCATGTTTGCGCTCGCTGTTAGCACTAAGGCTACAATAAATGTTTTTAAAATTTTCATAACTCTAAAAATTAATGTTTTATTTCGGCTAATAATGATGATGTTTCTTCCACCACTATTTTTTTATTGAAAAAATAATGTACCAAATGTACGTTTTTTTATGCTTTTTTGCAAGTATCTGTCAAAGAATATTTTTGTATTATTGACTTCATAATCAATGTAATAAGTTTTGTACTTATTCGCTATGTTTAAATGAACCGTTTTATGTCATTCAACAATAGTGCATTACAAATTTCTACATTAAATATAAAGGAGATACAATAGGGATAGTACGGTATGAAAAGTGTCTTTGTTCTATCATATAGACGTAAAATATTAGCTTAGGTTGCACTCTAAGGTACAATTTTTTCAAAAATGTGCCATAGTAAATGATAAAAATCAAATTCCAAAAATCAAATTCCAAAAATCAAATTCCAAAAATCAAATAACAAAAATCAAATAACAAAAATCAAATAACAAAAATCAAATTCCAAATTTCAAGGTTTTCATTTTTTGGAATTTGTTTTTTGTTTTTTGGAATTTGATTTTGGGTACTTATTCTACTTATATATGCCCTCAAATTGAAAAAAGTAAACGTTTTTCCCATTTTTTTTACAAATAAATAATTTTGCAGGAACAGTTATCAAATCGGCTCTCATTTATTTTCTTAATTTTGTCTTTTCAATTAGGCAAAGGTTAATCAGTGACAAGGCTAATATCCCTTAACCAGAAAATAGAATTACCTCAAAATAGTAGGGTGCAATTTATATATTATATTTTAAAAATTTATTATTATTTAAAAAAAAATTAAATATTAATAATGTTATTTTTATAATAATTTAAATTTATTTAAAAATATTTTTTTTATAAAATAAAAAAACACCTAATTAACTGATTAACCAATTCACGAATCAACTAATTTACCAAGTCAACCATATTGAATGAAATCAGTTATAGCGATACTCACTCTGTTCATATCTAGTGCTTTACTGTACGGACATACACCCGAAACTCCCCACTACTCTCCCGAAAATGAATTGGAATATTTTAGCCCCGACCCGATAGTAGGCGGTCCAATAGTCGTTTGTCAAAACCAGACGGGTGTCGTCTATGAATTAACCAATAATCTTGATCCGGGCATTACTTACGCTTGGTCGGTGGAGTTTGGTACTATAATCGGTCCTACCAACGGCAGTTCTATTGTAGTAGATTGGGGTACGGATAATCCGGCTAAAGTGAATGTCGTGGTGACATCTGCTGACGGTAGTTGTTCTACTCCGGGCGGTGTGCAGGTCGCTGTTGTCGAACCTGTTCTGTTTTCAGTGGTCATTGATGCCAATCCGAGTAGTATTATTTGTGATGGCGATTCATTGACATTTTTCTCAAAATTGATTAATGCCGATAGCCTGTTGACGACCTACGAGTGGTTTATCAACGGACAATCCGTAGGCACAGACCCCGAATACGCCTATACGACCGCCAATGACGGAGATGTGGTATATTGCGAAGCCACCACTACGACAAGTTGCCTGCTCAATACCGTTGCTACTTCTGAGGTCATTGTTGTGAGTGTCACGCCACGTCCGGAGGTCAGTATATTTGTGGTAGCCGACCAAAACCCGATTTGTGTGGGTGATGATGTAGAGTTTACTACCATTATTTCGGGTGTTTCTCAGCCCACATATCAATGGCAGGTCAATGGCGTGGATGTAGGTTTTGGTTTCCCCACTTATAACGCTTCCGGTTTGGTCAATGACGACCAAGTCTCCTGCACCGTTACGTCTGTCAATGATTGTGCGCTCAACAATCCTGCATCCGACACCGTCACCATTCAGACCTTAGATGCTTTTCCTTCTACCATTGAGATTACAGCCGACCTAAATCCGGCTTGCGAAGGCGACCTGATTTCTTTTACATCCACCGTCACCAATGAAGGCGACGATCCGACCTACCAATGGCAGGCAAACGGCGTGGACATCACCGGTTCTACCGATGCTTTTTACAGTTCCAATAATCTCTCGGACGGCGATGTGATTACTTGTATTATGATGTCTTCGTCCAATTGTTCAAATACACCAACTGTGGTATCCGACGAAATCGTTGTATCACTGATGTCCTCTTTGTTGTCTTCCGTTATACTCGAAGCAAATCCCAATCCTTTTTGTGCAGGCGATGATGTGGAATTTACGGCAAATGTGAATAATCCTGCGCCAAATCCTAATTTTACATGGTACATCAATGGCGTTCAACATACCACGACATTAGGCGAGTTTATCAACCTCTCCAACCTTAATAATGGTGATGTAGTTTCGGTAACTTACGATGCAGAATTTAATGATTGTATTCAGCAAGGTTCGCTCTCCGATACCATTACATTGAGTGCCGATGATGCGATTGATGTCAGTGTAACATTGACGGCAGACCAAAGCGAAATTTGCGCCGGAGAGACGGTTACGTTTACGCCCATTCCGGTCAATGGCGGCACAGACCCTTCTTATCAATGGATATTAAATGGTATTCCGCTAGGCGATAGTTCGGATATTTATGTGACAAATAATTTGAATAATAATGATATAATAAGTGTACAACTGACCACAAGCCTGACCTGTGCAGAAAATTATGAAGCCAACTCCAATGCCCTGCTAATGACAGTCAGTGACCTCAATTTGGATGTCGTCTCGCTCGTACCCGGCTGCAATGAGCAAGGCAGCATCGAAGTCGCGGCAAACGGCGGTGCCAATGGTAATTATAATTATGAATGGAGCAATGGTCAAGTCGGACCTATCGCAAGCGGATTGAGTGGCGGAACATACACCGTTACGGTAACAGATGATGTGGGTTGTGTGGATACGCTTTCATTTGACCTTGATGATGTGGATGCTCCTGAAATTTTGGATGCCACGACTACTATTGCTTCCTGTGGTTTTGCCGATGGTTCGATTAGCGTAGATCTAGCCGGCGGGCTCCTCCCCTACGATATAGAATGGACAGATGAATCGGGCAACCTCATTTCTACCGACCTTCAGCAACCTAATATATATGGTGGCACTTACACCCTCATTGTCACCGACTCCAATGGCTGTTATGTCACCGACACTTTCACTGTACCCGTTGAAGACCCTGCGGCTGTGGTTGCGCCCGAAGATGTGACGATTGACTTAGGCGATAGTATTAGGATAGTTTCTTATGCCGAAACACTTGATCCGGTAGATTTTTTATGGTCGCCTGCTACGAGTGTGAGTTGTGACACCTGCGCGATTACCTATTTGATGCCCCTTCAAACGACCACTTATACCGTCACCATTACCCAAGACGGCGGCTGTACATCAAGCGATAGTATCACCGTCACCGTACTCGACAATAGACGGGTGTTTATTCCCAATATTTTCTCCCCCAATTTTGACGGCACCAATGATGTATTTACGGTCATCGGCGGTGCGGGTATTGCCCAAATCAAAGCCTTTCGGGTGTATGACCGTTGGGGTGCGCTACTTCATTCGGTAGAAAATGTTGCCCCTAATGATAATGACTATGGTTGGGATGGTTCATTCAAGGGCAGTGCCATGCCCACAGGTGTGTATGTGTATTACGCAGAACTGGAATTTTTGAATGGGAATACGGAGATATTTCGGGGGGATGTTACTTTGGTGAGGTAGGATGGACTGCTCAATTGAACACTTGGAAATGCTATATGAAACAGCAGATGATAGTGTGTTGGAGGAGATTTAATCACTAAATCGCTCGACTAATCTTTCCGGGTTACGACTTGTATGTTCTATACCAACTACAAGTACTGTTAAGTCTTTTTCAATGATAGTATAAACGATTTTGTAAGACCATTTGATGATAAAATGATGGTCGGAACTGAAATCTAATGTAGGGTTTCGATGTGGTAGGCTGGCAAGTGTTTCAGTAGTTTCCAATATACCGTCATTGACTTTTTCTGCCACATTAAGTGATACATTTTCCAATAAATATTCCACAATATATAGCAAATCCAACTGTGCCGCAGGAGATAATTCTATTTGGTAGGTTTGAGCCATGATTTTGATGCTACTTTTACGGCTTCCAATGACTGTGATTCACCACGTTTGTAGGCTACCATTCCTTCTTCATATTTTGCTTTTGCTTCTTCTATGTGTAAAGGTTCGCCTTTTATATTATAACCAACTACTTCCTGCTGCTCTTCTATGTAAGTGTGTAGCATGGCATGGACTACTTTGAGAAATTTCTCGTCCTCCACCTTGTCCAAATATTGATGGATTTGTGTTTTCACCTGTAATGCACTCATTGAATTATTTTTTCCCAAAGATAAGTTTTATTTTAAAGGGATGCAATTTTGAAAGAAAAATATGATGCCGAAAATCGGGTAGTGTTCGACAAGAATAGGGCAAGTGATTATACGCGAGTTGCAAGGCGAATTCTTTTGTTAAAAGCGGATATTTAAGTATTCAGACACCCATTTTTCATAAAAACATTCGCCTTGCAACTATTCCTATTTTAATCGAACACTACCGAAAATCGCGTATTGACGAATTCAGCCCTCTGAAAAATATCGGCTGACAACTGAGGTTGCCGATACGGAAAAAAAATATACATAAAAAACCTACCTTTACCGAATGAAAGAACCGAAAATCAAGAAGTTTCCGACAGAAATATTTTGTCATCCGTACACCAAACACACGAAGGAAGCCAAAAAAGCATTAGACGAACAGTATTGCGCTTATTTGAAGGGTACTTGTAAAAAGCCCCGAAAAAGTGAGTCGCACATCAAAGTTGGCGTTTGCAGTGTGGGTTACAAAGGCTTCCTCGACGATTACCAACCTATCATTATTTGTCCACACAGATTCAACGATACTGCCTTATTCGAGGCTATCAAAAAGCAATATCTTGATAGTTGGAAGGAACCAATTGAATGGGTATCAGAGGTCAATATTGGCGTAGGTGGCAGTGTGGACTACGTGGCTATTCAACGAAATAAGGATAACGAAATAACAGATTTTTTATGTGTAGAGTTTCAGGCGGGCGGTACTACAGGTACGCCGTGGCAAGCGGTTCTTGATTTTAAAGCGGATAGAAAATTCACCCAAGACTCCTATCCTTACGGCATCAATTGGGCAAATGAATTTATGAAAACTATGATGCAACAGGTTTATAAAAAGGGAAAAATCATTGAGCATTGGCAGCGAAAAATCGTGTTTGTGGTTCAAGACGTAGCATTGACGTATCTGAAACAAGCGGTAGATACAAGTGGTTTGAGACCGGCAAATGACAACGACCCCGTACATTTTTGTACATTTTGTTTGGATTGGAATGAGAAAACAAATAAATGGGAATTGGTTTTTAATGAAAAAGTCAGCACCGATTTGGAAGGTATTAACCGGATATTGAGCGGTGCGGATAAAGACCGATATTTGACGCAAGAACAATTCAAAGCAAACATCCTAAAAAAAGGCTTGTCAGACGGCGTATTCAAACGGAATTAAAAAGGTTAATCGCTTGATTCACACGTTGTTCTGATAGTTTAATGTAGTTTTCACTAAGATCAATACCAATACCGCGTTTATTTAGTTTCAAAGCTGTACAGACCGTACTTCCCGTACCCGAAAACGGGTCTAGCACTATACCATTTTCGGGGCAAGTTGCTTGAATCGGAGCGAGTAACAATTCTTCAGGAAATACTGCGTAATGTGCATCTTTACGCCATTTATCCTCCGGTACAATACGCCAAATGTCGGAAGGTAAATGACCTTTTGCTCCCATTTTCAAGAAATAATAACCTTTGTCCGCGAGCTCTTTCGCTCTGCCACTGACTTTTTTATTATCGCTGTGAAAAGTACGCTGATAGCCTCTGATTGTCATTCTGAAATCTACAATCTCCCCTTGTCGCATAGAAAGCAAAGTATCTTCAAGGGCTTGCAAAGCGTTTTTTCTTTCTTCTTCGTTCAGAGCTTCGGACTCTGCGATTTGTTTTCTGTATTTCACACCACTTACTCCGGTTGCAGACACAAATGAACCATTTGTTTTTCGTGGTTTCTTTTTAGGTTTTATGCGAATGGCATCATGGTCGTAATGATATTTTTTTGATTTAACAAAATGAAAAATATGCTCATAAACATCTCGTAATCTGTCTTTTGCGCTTTGTGTACCTTTCATTTGGTCCCAAATAATATCATTTCTGAGAATCCAACCTCTATCTTGTAACTCGATAGCGACCCGCCACGGGATACCCATTAAATTTTTATTGTGATATTTATCACCCAAATTCAACCATAAAGAACCTGATTTTTTCAACACCCTTTTTACTTCATCAAAAATATCAGCAAGATTATTCACAAAATCTCTGTAATCATCTTCATCGCCCAAATGAACTGTTCCATTAGAAGATAAATCATACTTACGCATTTGCCAATATGGAGGCGAAGTAAACACGCAATCCACTGATTCACTTGGAATGTCCTTTAGCTTTTCAAGACAATTTCCTAAAATAAAAATATGATTAATTTTGCCTTGAAAAAAATCTTGTATTTTACTTGTCGCTGTCATTCATTTTTTTCTTTACAGTTTCTGAAATAAAACTTTTTTCGGCGAGCCATGCCATAACAATATTCCTTACTATTTCGGCATCACTATCACCAAATTCTCCTTTAAAATTCTTGAGCATTTTGTATTGCTTTTCTGTAAAGGAAACCTGAATTCTTTTTATAGCACTCATATTACACTCATATTTGACACAAACTAAACACAAAAATAACAAATATCCAAATTTTGAACAAAAATAATTTTCGAATATGTACGAAGCATTGGCAAGAGAATGAAGTCGAATTTCAAAAACATTAAATGCTTATATCTTCCAACCACTGATTGTACCCACCTTCCAAATTAAAAATTCGCGCATTATCAAAACCGCCATTCCGCATGAGTGTACACGCACGTATGCTACGCCGGCCGGAACGACAATAGACAAAAATCGAATGTTCGGCAGGAAGGTCAAGGGCTTCTATTTTTTCCCAGAAAGATTCATCGAAATAATCAATATGAATCGCGTTGGGAATATGACCAAGCGCAAATTCTTTCTCTGTTCGTACATCAATGATGACGGGGTGTGCAGCCGCTTTTATTTGTGCTGAAAAATCCGCAGGTACGAGATTATTCAATTGCGTTTTGAGCAGTCGCCAACGCGGTGTTTTGCATGATTGGTCTTGCATAAATTGATTGATTTTTCAGTTAGGGATTGCATTATTTTCGCTATCATTCATTTGAAATCTTCACACACAATATCTTTCCACAACAAATATCCTTTTCGATTCATGTGTAGGCTATCTAAAATAAAAATAGTTGGGTCGGGGCGACCATTCGTACCAAGCATTTTATCCCAAACATCGACATAAAAAAGTTGGGAATTTTCGGCACAATAACGCTTCAACAAAGCATTGAATGTCGTGTATTGCTCCTTGTATTGCCAACGCGACGGACTTGGTTTGGCACTGATAAAATGAATGGTCATATTGGGATTTGATTGGAGTATTTTATCGACGACTTGCTTTGTGGTTTTCATGATGGCATCGGGCGATTTTTCGGCTGCAATATCGTTATCTCCTTCGTAGATAAAAACTTTATCCGGTCCAAATCGCAATACTGTCTCCTCTATAAAAAACAATAAATCAGACATGTGCGAGCCGCCAAAGCCCGTATTGACCACCGGAACACCGCTACAATCTTTTTCTATCCCTTCCCACATGCGAATACTGGAACTTCCTGTAAAAACCGTCAAGCCCTCGCCTTCAGGAATAGGCAATGTTGCGATTTTTTTGATTGCTCCATCAAAGCGATGCGGGTCAACTGAATTGAAACGACAACTCCAAAATATAGTTGACAATAAAATATACAGTATTAAAATTTTCATATTTGGTTCGTTTTATTTACGCCAACTCCTCCCAACTTATATCGCGCCCCGGATAAGCTACTTTTTCAAAACACCATTCCTCAGCAATCCACTGTTTGACGGATTCAAATAAATGCTCATCTAAGCCGTTTTCGACTTCGCTTTGCCTCACCCACATGATTATTTTGGCTTCATAATCAGAATGAGCCGAAGGGTAAATATACATGCAGCCCAAGCATCGGCTTTCGTCCAAATTCATGACAGTATAGGCAAAAGACGAACGTCTCTGAAATTCTTTTTGATGCCAGCCCAAGTCAATTAGGTTTTGTTCAAAAGTCAAGTCTTGGGGCCATTTTTGATTGGGTCCGAATGGTTTGGTTTTCAGCAAATGTTCGGCACTGGACATTACTGCATCGTAATCTTTGACGACATCAGAAACCTTCAACATGCGTAAGCGAAGTCGAGGCGTTTTGAGTTGCGGAGGAATTTTGAAATCTCTTGGTATGAATAGTGTTTTGCTCATCTGTGGCTAAATATAAGAGTTTATTTTTTGATAAAGTTAAGAAGAATGGATTTGTTATAAATATTCCATATATTTTTTCATAAAAAAGCCTAAGCCAAGTTGAATATGTAGCCCCCAATTGGGGAACTACATATTCAACTTGCACTAAAGTGATGAAGCCACTACCATTGTTTTATTACGACATTGTTTCACAATTGGCTCTATTTTTTTTCATAAAAGTTAGACTATCTACATAGACTTCTATTTCATTCAATGAATACTACAAAAAACCTCAATAAGCAAGAAATTTGTGATACAATAAGTCCGTTAGGCACAAAAACAGTCTGATTATTTTTGAATTGCTTATGTATCTTATTTAATATCTTTATTTTTAATTAAAAATAATTATAATGCACTCATAACAAGTATGTTACTATCTCAAAAATAATCAAATTGTTAAAAAGTCCTTTATTTTATCTTGTTCTTATTATCCTCTAAAATTCTTAGTTATGTGACAAGTATAAAATTGACTTCCATAAGTCAAATTTGTTAAAAATCTCATAAAATAACCTCCTTTTGCAATTTTATTTCTTCTATATAAATAAAAAATTATTCTACATAAGCGTTACTTTATCAAGTAATTGCGTTATATTCATGTAACTTTTGCAAAAAATTAATTGCAAAAAATACCTTTTGAGAAAGGTTAGCTCACACTTTCCACTCCACGTCCAAAATTCCGGTTATTCCACAAAACCTTTATCCACTAAAGGGTTTGTAATATTTAGTTAATTAACAAATCAGATAATTAGTTAGCCAAATTAATTTATTCTTTTTATTTACATATTAAATTAAGTAAAAATATAAATAATTAACAAATTATATTGATTAAAATTTTCAGACATAATCACCTGATAAATTCATTAATCAATTGCCCGATACCTGACCAAGAATATAGACATTTTTTTTACCATAAATTTAACACTTATTATGAAATCATTAAAAATCATGCTAAGTGTCGTGTTTGTATGTCTCCTAGCCTTATCCGCTAAGGCTTCCGAGGCAGCATACGACCTCCGGTTCGTACAAATCGAATCAGAACAAGCAGGGCTTGCTCTTATTGATGTAGAAATCAGAGCAACCACCCCCGGCAAGGAATTTTACCTTGCAGAACAAAACTTCCGGTTTACATTTAACGAAACTGCCGTTAATGCTTTCAATGCCGACTTCCCCAGTGTTAGCATCGAACAGGAATTAGCACTTTCAGGACAGGTAGCGCAAAGTTTTTACGCACCACACCATTTGAATGGTTCTGCCGGAAATGTTATTTCTTATAATGTGGAACTTCTTGGCGGCGAAGGTTATCACATCAATTCCGATGAATGGACAAAAGTTGGAAGACTTGCTTTTCAATTGAAAAGTCCAACTGCCCGATTATCACTAACATGGTTGACAACGGATAATTTTCCACCTACACACATTGTAGAAAAAAAGGCGGACGATCTAATTCATATCTATGAAGGCAACTTTGAGGATTTTACTGCTATGATAGTAGATGTTGAAAATCCATACCATACAAAAGATGCCATCCATGTATTTCCAAATCCGGCTACTAGCAATGCTCTCGTCAACCTGACCATTGATGCTACAAAAGCATACGGAACGGGTAATATCCTTATCGCCGATGCACTTGGGAGGACGCTCAACTCACAAGCTATATCCATTGAAAAAGGTGTACAAACCTACCAACTTGATGTACAAGCATTATCCGCAGGTACATATCATGTAAATGTACAAACCGCCACTTGGCAATCTACATCAAAGCCATTAGTGGTCATTGAAAAGTAGTATTTATTTATAATTTATATTTAAAATAAAATATTACAATTTTCTTATTTTTAATAATAAATACATTATAAAATTATTTTAAATTAAAAAGAGCCTTTACTTTATTTCGACTTTGGATATACAGATCAGGAAAGCAGGAAATTTGATTTAATATTTCAAATAATTGATAATCATCCCGATAATTATCGGGATTAATTTCTTTTATAAAAACATATTTAACCTAATTAACTAATTACCTGATTAACCAATATCCGACATACCAAAATATCAAAATAAAAAAATTTACTATGAATAAGATAATACTGTCTAAGTATATCTCATGCTTTGTCATGGCTTGCTGCTGCTTTTTCTTTTCGGCACAGTCCAATGCACAACAAAGTGTACAGTATTCCAATTCCACATTGGTTAATGTAGGTGATGATGCCTTCATCACCACCATAGTCACAAATGCTAACGATGGTTCGCCTTTAGTCGGCATACCTGTCGAATATACGATTACAGGCACACATCCATTAGCACCAACTGTTATTAATACAGATTCAAATGGTGAAGCCACCTATACCTACACAACAACTACCGTAGGTACAGACGATTTTACCACGAATGTTGATAATGGACTTTTTGAAAATGAAGGTACTATCACCATTAATCAAGCTCCGGTTACTTTATCTTACACCGTTGCAGGGGGCAGTCCGGTGGTAGGACAGCCTTACCCGATTACCGTAGTGGTGACGGATAGCAATGGCAATCCTGTTGGCAATGAACCGATAACTTATACCGTAACAGGCGCGAATCCTTTTACCGGATCAGCAATGACCGGACCGAATGGAGAAGCCACCTTCACTTACCCACTCAATAATCCGGGTTCGGATATTGTCGAAATTACGATTGGTGGATTGACACAACAATTACCTGTTAATTCTACACTACCTACGATAATTACCTTTTCAGGAGAACAAACAGTCGATTTAGGAAGCCCTTATTCATCAACTATCACAGTAACTGACGGAAATGGTAATCCAATATCCGGTGAGCCTATAACATATACCATTACAGGTGCAAATCCGACTATGGGTACATTGACTACCGGACCCAACGGGCAAACGATTATTAATTATACACCTACCAATCCGGGTATGGATATGGTTACGTTTACGACTACTGACGGTACTACTTTGAGCTATACCATCACTATCTCAGACCCTACACCGACTACGATTATTACATTTACCGGAGACCCGCTAGTGTATCCGGGCAATCCTTACTCATCTACAGTCACAGTGACTGATGAAAATGGCAATCCAATACCCAACGAAACAATAACTTATGTTATTACAGGTGCCAATCCGACTACTGGTACGCTTAGTACCAACGGCAGTGGCGAAGCTGTAATTACTTACCTGCCCGCTAACCCGGGTACAGATGTAATTACTGTAATGACACCTGACGGTACTATGCAAGGTACTACTGTAACTACCGTAGATCCAGACAACCTGCGTTTCACTTTCGTTCCTACCGTAGGTACAGCAGGTGAACCATATTCATTGACTTTGATAGTAACGGATGCCGCAGGTAATCCTGTTCCCGATGCACCTGTCTCTTTCACTGTCGGAGGAACAAACCCAACTACGGGTACAGCAACAACTGATGCTAATGGAGAAGCCATTTTAACTTATACACCAACTACTGCGGGGATAGATTCTTTCACTGTCGTAGTAGGAGGATCTTCTCAATCCATCAATGTCAGTATCGGACAGGGAGCTTGTCCTGATTGTGCAACAGGTCCCGTTAGTGTACAGGCTTGTAATGATAATGACCCATGTACAACTAATGATGTAGAAACTATTTTGGAATGTGACGGCAGCGTATGTGTACCTTGTGCGGGTGTAGCTACCGACTGTTCCAATGCTCCAACTTCGGTAGTAGCTTGTGACGATGGCGATGCTTGTACGACCAATGACGTACAAACGATTTCTGATTGTGATAATAGTGTATGTGTTCCTTGTCAAGGTACACCGCTTGACTGCAATAGCGGAACAACTACCGTAGTAGCTTGTGACGACGGCGACCCATGTACGATTGGTGATACCCAAGAAGTAGCTTGCGACGGTACGGTATGTGTGCCATGTGAAGGTACAACTACGCCGGATTGCTCAAATGGACCAACGACAACAGTGACTTGTGATGACGGTAATGACTGTACGATTAATGACGTTCAGGAAGTAGCTTGTGACGGTACAATATGTGTGCCTTGTCAAGGTACGCTTCAAGATTGTAATAATGGTGCTACAACTATGGTAGCCTGCGATGATGGTGACGCATGTACAATTAATGATATGCAGGAAGTAGCCTGTGACGGTACAGTATGTGTGCCATGTCAAGGTACACTTCAAGATTGTAATAATGGTGCTACAACTATGGTAGCCTGTGACGATGGCGACCCATGTACACTCAACGATATGCAAGAAGTAGCCTGTGACGGTAGCGTATGTGTACCTTGTCAAGGTGTTGCGCCTTCTTGTGAGGAGAGTGTTTTGGATTTTGAAGATAACGGAATTGACTGGACAGATAATGCGCTTTCAGGTACTTACACTGTGGATGGTATCACTTACAGCATCAGTATAGATGATAGTGATAATATTTTGTATGGTGATGCTCACGAAGGTCCTTCAACCAAAGAATCGGGTAGTGGTATCAGACTTGGTATTGACCCGCACGATGTGAATGATAAAGTAACGATTACTTACGATTTATCTCAAACAGTTGATTTTGTATCCTTCAAAATCAGAGATTTGGATTTGAAAACTTACGGCGCAGGCTCTTCCAACCAACAAGAAGCGGTTTGTGTATATGGTTATAAAGACCCTGCAAGTGGAGCAGGCGCAGCTATCGAAATTTTACCGACAATTACTTCTTATGATGGTCATGCTGCTATCAATGGCAATTGTGCAGAAGCTACTGTTAATTCTGCTGATTCAGGTAAAGAAGAAAGTGTATTGGTTCAATTTACGGAATGTGTGGATAGAATTGTAGTTGAATATGGTTCAGGCTCCAACTCTCCTGTGAGCAATCCAAGTTATTCTAAAATCTATATCGGTGATGAGTTTGGTTTTGTGACCAAATCATGCAATCCTTCATGTGTTACATTGACTTGTGATAATGGTATTGTACAAGCATGTGACGATGGCAATCCATTGACCATTAATGATGTAGAAACAGTCTTGACCTGTGGCGGTGCGGTATGCGTTCCATGTGCAGGTACGCCCGCAGTATGTGATGAAAATAAATTAGATTTTAATAATGGAATTGACTGGACTGATAATGCCGTTTCGGGCAGCTACAACGTAGGTACTCAGACGTTTGATATTAATATCGCTGATGCAGATGGTATCCTTCAGGATGCTTACGAAAACAACGCAGGTATCTCAGTTGGTATTGAGCCACATGATGTCAATGACAAATTGGTGCTAACTTACGACCTTTCTGAAATATCCAGCAATGTTATTTTTGATATTATTGATTTGGATTATAAAAACAGCGGTTCAAGACAGCAGGAAGCGGTTTGCGTATATGGTTTCTTGGGCAATAACCAAACGCAAATTCTACCGACTATCACTTCATTAGACGGTCATGTAGCCATCGACGGCAACTGTGCAGAAGCCACCACCAACTCCGCTGTTTCCGGCAGAGATGAGAGTATTCTTGTTTCTTTCACAGATTGTATTGATAGAATTGTTATTGAATACGGTACAGGTTCTAATTCACCTGTAAGTAACCCAAGTTATTCTAAAATCCACATCGGAAGACATCTTGGTTTCTCTGCATTTACTTGCGAAAATGCTTGTGTAGTCGATTGTGGTGCAGGTTCAGGTGCCGGTGATGATGATAATGACGGTGTGTGTAATGTGGATGATGTATGTCCCGGATTTGATGATAAGGCAGATGCAGATGGTGACGGCATCCCTGATGGTTGCGAAACTTGTGTAGATTACAACCTTGATTTCTCACAAGGCGGCAACAACTGGGTAGCCAACAGCACTTCCGGCTCTTACATGGCAGGCGAGCAAAATTTTGATATTGTCATTGCTGATGATAATCATATTTTAGAACATAGCAACGAATCTCATGCAGGTATTATGGTCGGTATCGACCCGCATGATACACACGACCAAGTTGTTATTTCTTATGCGCTTTCCAAAGTATCTAATAATGTAGTATTTGATATTGTTGATTTGGATAGAAAAGACGGTAATTCCAGACAGCAGGAAGCAGTTTGTATATATGGTTTCTTGGGTAATAATCCGACACAGGTTCTGCCGATGATTACCTCATTAGACGGTCACGTAGCCATTGACGGCAACTGTGCAGAAGCCACCACCAACTCTGCCGTTTCCGGCGATGATGAAAGTATATTGGTAAGATTCAATCAATGTATTGACAGAATCGTTATCGAATACGGTACAGGTTCCGATTCACCGACTAACCACCCGTCTTATTCTAAAATTTATATTGGTGAAGAATATGGTATTCAAACCGAAGTTTGTCAAGATGCTTGTGTCGTGGACTGCGGTGCAGGTTCGGGTGCAGGCGACGACGACGGTGACGGTGTATGTAATGTAGATGATATTTGTCCCGGATTTGATGATTTTGCAGATGAAGACGGTGACGGCATCCCTGACGGTTGCGAAACCTGTATGGATTACGCATTAGACTTTGAAGAAGCCGGCAACAGCTGGACAACTGATGCACTTTCAGGTTCATTCTCAGATGGAGCGCAGACATTCGATATTAGCATCGCAGATGCTGATAATATTTTACATGATACAAAAGAAGCCTATTCCGGTATTATGTTGGGCATTGACCCACATAATGTAAATGATGAAGTCGTCGCTTGTTACAACCTTTCTCAGGTTTCTAATCATGTACTATTCGACATCGTTGATTTGGATAAGAAAAACAGTAGTTCTAAGCAGCAAGAAAAAGTTTGTGTATATGGTTTGCTGGGTGCTGACCAAACGCAAATTCTACCGACTATCACTTCATTAGACGGTAGCGTAGCCATCAATGGCAACTGTGCAGAAGCCACCACCAACTCTGCCGTATCCGGCGATTATGAAAGTATATTGGTCGAATTTACGGAGTGTATTGACAAAATCGTTATTGTCTATGGTACGGGTTCTGATTCACCAACGAATGACCCGACTTATTCTAAAATTTATATCGGTAAACATCGCGGTATTCAAACCGAAGTTTGTCAAGATGCTTGTACAACCGTCACTTGTGCTGCATCAGGCGATAGTGATAATGACGGTGTTTGTAATGACGTGGATGTATGTCCCGGATTTGATGATAATATAGATTTGGATAATAATGGAATTCCTGACGGATGTGATGTCGCTACCTGCGAAACACCTCCGGTTATCGGAGAACCTTTCATTTCTTGTACCAATGGTAATGTCACCATCAGACCTAGTGTAGCTGTAACCAGTTCATGTGGATCGGCTGATGCGGGTACTTACGAATGGGGAGGTGGCGAGACGACCACTACCTTGACCGTAACGGCTGCCGGAACTTACACACTCACCGTAACCGATTGTGACGGATGTGCGACCACAAGTTCAGTAACCATTACTGCCGGAGAAGTATGCTCTTCATTACAAGGTCTGGCACTTATTACAATTAATGATGACAACGTTACGCTACAAAACCAGAGTGTTCGTGGTAGTGTCATTGGTAATGATGTTAATCCTTATGCTTATAATCTGACGATCAATTTAGTATCAGAACCTACACACGGGCGATTATTCTTCTACCCATCGGGTCAGTACGAATACATCCCTGATGCAGGTTTTATTGGTATTGATGAATTTGAATATCAAATTTGTGATGAAGACTTAGAATGTGTCAATGCAACAACGACCATTACCACCACCTCTCCTATATTCAATCCGTTAATCGTCAATAATGATGACGGACTTGGCGGAATAGGTATTGGCATTGGTCTGGTACGCGATAATGGCAATGGTGCAATGCACAAAAATGCTTCAACAACTTGGACAGGTAATTTACTCGTCAATGATGCTGCAATCAATGGCGCAGGTCTCCTATTATCGACTACGCCCGTTACTATGCCACAACATGGTAGCGTGACCCTTCAGGCAGATGGTACTTACGAATATATACCCGCTGACGGATATGTAGGAAAAGACATGTTTGAGTATGAAGTATGTACAGATGCAGCACCCGTAGTCTGTGGTACAGCAAAAATGTATATCACGATTATTGAAGATATGAACGGCATGCCATTTGGAGGTGACGATTTCTTTGCAGTGGAGGAAAACGGTCAGGTCAATGGTGATCTTACACTCAATGATTATGATACAGACGGAGAGTCACTCTCTTATGCAGCTTATAACCAAGATGGTGTGGCAGCAAATATTAGCAGTGACCGAGGCGGAAACGTCAGCTTGAATGCCGACGGTACATTCACCTATACGCCTAGCAGCAATTATGTCGGTCCTGATTTCTTCAGCTATATGCTAACCGACCAATCGGGCAATACAGCCAAAGCCACTGTCAATCTATTGGTACAACGTACTCACGCAAAAATAGGTGTACAAGTATATCTTGCAGGTGCGCTTGGTACAAATATCAGCATGAATACGAAGATCAACGACAGAGGTTTGCTACCCGGACAAACACCTGTCAGCAATATTGTTGCGCCAACTCCTGCGGGTCAGCCTTACCACATTGCTCCGTGGAACTACACCGGAACGGAAGGTGCTAACTGGACAGACGCTGACTACCAAGCTATCGAAGCTGCACACGATGCCAAAGTTGTAGATTGGGTATTGGTCAATTTCCGTACAGGTATCGAAGCCAATACTTTGGTAGGCAGAAGTGCCGCCTTGCTACTCAACGACGGTAACATTGTCTTCACTGAAAATGCTTTGCCATTGACAGGTTTAGCTGCCGATGCACTGTACATTTTAGTCGAGCATCGCAACCACGTAGGTGTCATGTCTCCGGCTGCGGTCAATATCAACAGTGTCGGCGAACTCACGCTCGACCTTCGCAACAAAGACAGCTACAGTAATGCAACAGGTATCGGTCAGACCACTCTCGCCAATGGCGTATGGGCAATGCTGGCAGCCGACGGCTCACAAAGCACCGACCCGAATGGTTATGATATCAACGGTAATGACAAAACCATCTGGACACAGGAAAACGGTCGCTTCGACCAATACCTGCGTGCCGATTACAACCTTGATGGTGATGTCAACGGTGCCGATAAAGCTATTTGGTACTATAATAATGGAAATTTCTCTAACGTACCTAAGTAAATTAGGTATCAGATAATCAGGCAATTCGTCCAACAGACCAATTGACCAAATTATCAACATCCTGAGTTACCCTTTGTCTGATAGACAACCCATTAAAGGGCTTCCAATATTGGAAGCCCTTTTTTAATGCTTAACGATTAATGATTAATTTTTAAATACATAAAATCATTTCAATAAAAATACATTAAAACATTATTGAATTTATACATTCATTAATCATTAACCGTTAAGCATTAACCATTATTTCCTACCTAAAATGGATGCTGGTTTAAATAATGCTCTATTTATTGCTCTTAGAACTGAAAGTTGCAATCCTACCTAAAATGGATGATGGTTTAAAGAAGCCTCCAAGCTTGTGAATCCGGGACGCTGTGAGTTTCAATCCTACCTAAAATGGATGATGGTTTAAAGATTATGAAGCGGGTTGGGCAAATCCATTCACAGAAGTTTCAATCCTACCTAAAATGGATGATGGTTTAAAGTGGCGTAATTCAAGACATTAAGAAAAAATATAACTGTTTCAATCCTACCTAAAATGGATGATGGTTTAAAGACCATTCACAAAATGCGGGGGAAGCAGTTTTCATGTTTCAATCCTACCTAAAATGGATGATGGTTTAAAGAAGGGACAGCGGGCTTCTATCGTCAGGCGGTAGATGTTTCAATCCTACCTAAAATGGATGATGGTTTAAAGAAGGCAGATGGCAAATAATGAATTTTTGTCATTTGTTTCAATCCTACCTAAAATGGATGATGGTTTAAAGACTTTACAGCCAATGCTAACAACTTCTGTACCGAAGGGATGGCATTTAGTGTTTCAATCCTACCTAAAATGGATGATGGTTTAAAGAAACTATTTTAGTCGACGACCACATAGTTAATGTTTCAATCCTACCTAAAATGGATGATGGTTTAAAGAGGAGGAGCAATAGTAAAGAGCGAAGATGCTCTTGTTTCAATCCTACCTAAAATGGATGATGGTTTAAAGTATGCTTTTAGTGCAGAAGTGCATGAAAGCATGAGTTTCAATCCTACCTAAAATGGATGATGGTTTAAAGAGTTTTTCCAACCACAAAATAAACAACAAAAATGTTTCAATCCTACCTAAAATGGATGATGGTTTAAAGCCAAACGCAAACGTGTCAGGTCATCCCTTGAAGTGTTTCAATCCTACCTAAAATGGATGATGGTTTAAAGATTCTGAAAGTAAGGAAATCACACTTTCAGAGGAAGTTTCAATCCTACCTAAAATGGATGATGGTTTAAAGTGGACGGTAATTGAGGAAGGCAATGACTGTGAAAGTTTCAATCCTACCTAAAATGGATGATGGTTTAAAGTAACTATGATACTGGTCATTCTTGGGCTGAAATGGGTTTCAATCCTACCTAAAATGGATGATGGTTTAAAGTTCGGGAAAATTATTTGCTGACCAAGAAGTTTGCTAGTTTCAATCCTACCTAAAATGGATGATGGTTTAAAGAGATGGTGCTATTTGGGAATATATTAGATTTCGATGTTTCAATCCTACCTAAAATGGATGATGGTTTAAAGCATCACTCGAAACACTTACGGAAAAGTTGAAAACTTGTTTCAATCCTACCTAAAATGGATGATGGTTTAAAGCACGAATCATTAGCCATATCAAACGCGCTGAACTGTTTCAATCCTACCTAAAATGGATGATGGTTTAAAGAAACCATCCAAGACGAGGATGGAAACTTTTGGACAGTTTCAATCCTACCTAAAATGGATGATGGTTTAAAGTGGGAAAATTAGCAAAATAATGCATGGCTACAATGTTTCAATCCTACCTAAAATGGATGATGGTTTAAAGTTAATTTGGATGCTATTAGCTACCTTTGCAATAAGTTTCAATCCTACCTAAAATGGATGATGGTTTAAAGGGAGCGAGTGGGCGCAAAATCAATATTAATGAAAAGTTTCAATCCTACCTAAAATGGATGATGGTTTAAAGTCTGGAATACGATGAACACGGTACCCCTGTTGATTGTTTCAATCCTACCTAAAATGGATGATGGTTTAAAGTTTACTTGACTTACTTAATGAGGAACCAAGTGTTTGTTTCAATCCTACCTAAAATGGATGATGGTTTAAAGTCCACTTTTTCATAAGTGGTTCAAAATAAATGTTTTACACATTATAAAGTGGGGGTGTTTTTGTCATAATTCTGCAAAGTACACCCATGTAATTATTTTTATTTAATATGTTTGGGGTGTCGAAAATTTCAAGGAACGATGGTCAAATATAAATGGTGTGACCGCTGTTTTTGATGTAATCACTATCAGCTTTAAGATTGCCAAAGATAATCATTTTTTGTAAATTCATATAATTAATTCTCAAAAAAATAACGCTATCGTTCTCTTTTTTTTCTTCGTTCATCTTTTCAGTGATTTCATTGTGCATACGTTCAAAATGAATATCATTGACATAGCCGATAAATACGGAAAGTTGTACGCGCGACAAGCCGTAATACAACAGCTTGTCGGCGATTTTTTTCCGTAGTTTATTATCCGTAATATCATAACAAACTAAATAATTCATAATATTTCATTTTCATTCAATAAAAACTGAGCAAAATTGGCGGCAAACAAATGAATGTGATGCCGTGTAGTAGTTGCCTTACCTTCAAATAGTCTTTTTTCTTCCATAAAAGCATTGAAAGCCGGAATAATAAGTGCTTTGGCAGGCTTATCAAGTATCAATCCACCACTCTTGGGCGATTTGAAATGCTTGGCACGCAGAGCATTATCTACGCACATATCAATGAGTAGCCCATCGACCCAAGGTCTAAAGGGTTCGATGAGGTCGAAGGTAAAGGTAGCTTGTCGGTGCCTATCGGTATGCAAAAAACCAAGATAAGGGTCAAGCCCCGTAGCGAGACAAGCCCCTTCGATAGTGCCGTAGAGCATCCCATAGAGGTAATTGAGCGCGGCATTGAATCGGTCTTGTGCAGGTCGTCGGCTACGCTTGGGGAAGCGGTACTGTTCGGGCAGCGAGTCTGCCACAGTGCGCCAATAGACCCTTGCGATACTGCCCTCTGTGCCGATGATGGAGTTGCCACATTCGGCGAGGGTTTTGTGTTGGAGGTCGTCGAGCGTGCTTACGTAATTGTTCATCTTGTCTATCGCCTCTGCCACGGCTTCCGCACGTAGCGGGTAGCGGGTGGCAAGGGCTTGTAGGTTGTGTATTTGCCCTTTGAGTTTCAGTCGGAACAAGCCGGTTATCCACTCAGTAGCCTGCGGTGTGAGGGCATACATGGTCTGTTGGCGGCGTATGGTGGCGATATTGCCATAGTAAGGCGACCATAGCCGCGCCTTTACGCGCCCGGTACGGCTAAAAAAGAGTACGGGCAGTTGGTGTTCGGCAGCAAGCAGGAGTGCCGCCGAAGTGATGGTGCATTGTTGGGCAATAGCAATACCGGTAATCCGCAAAGGACTAATAATCCGGCTTTGCTTTTTATCGCTGACATGAAAACAGTTGTTGCGCTTGTCGAGCCGAAGCCCTTGTGTATCGAGTACGAGTTGCATGAGTGAGGAGTTGCGAGTGAGCGAGTAACGAGTAGCGAGTTATGAGACTGTATGCTCGTTACTCGGCACTCGCTACTCGTTACTCCTTAGTACGGAAATTCCAACCAACTTGCCGGGAGGAAATCATCCGGCGGTTGTTCGGCATCATTGAGTTTTTGGAATATTTTTTTGGTTTCGGGGTCTTGGTCGCCGAGGATATAGGTGGCAAAATTGGCTCTGCCTGTGACCTGTTGGCGGTATTTTTTGACCCAGCGTTCTTCGGCTTGCCCCATTTGGTACTGTACGGAGAGGACTTTGTCGAGTTTGTCAATTTCCTGATACAGCAGGGGCAGATAGTCGTCGGGCAGCGTCACGCGGTCGGCGAGTACTAGTCCTGTGACGGTCTTGGTATCGTCGGGTCCGAATCGTTTGAGTTTTTCTTCATTCATCTGAAAGCCGCAAGTTTCGATAATGTCGCGGATTTTGTGAATGTCTTGATTGGGGATTTCGCGGGTAGAAGAAAAGCTCATATCATCGGCAAACCGGGTGTAGGTCCAGCCGCCCCATTGGGCGAGGTCGAGTAGTTTTTCGTCGAGTCCGATAGCGGCAAAGTTGGACAATACAGGCGAGGTCGGTGCGCCCATGGGTAGTCTGCCTTTGTGGGTGGTCAGCCCTGTGAGTACTTGCGCCAAGTCGTCCTCAAATCCGAAATACGGATGTGTGAAAATCCGATAAACGGCTTCGGCACTGACGGTGTGAAAGAAATCCTGCATATCGGCATTGAGCAGATGCGTGGTGTGTAGGTGTCGCTCTGCATTGGTGCGGATGTTGCGCGGGTCGGGGTCGCGGCGTATGCCTTGTATGAAACCGAAAGCGGCATCGGTACGCTTCAGGAAATAAGCGGCTTGGAGGTAGTCGTTGAGGCTACGTTGTACGGTTTTGAGCGGCTCGTCGGGGTCTTCAATCCAACGTTTTTTGCCATTGCGCTTGCGTACCCAGAAGATGTCGTAAGCCGGACTATTCGCCATAAGGCGCAGCCGATACGTCTCGGTTTTGAGCAAGACCGACATGCGCTCAAGCGTAGTGGCGCGGCGCAGGCGGTTGCGGGTTTGGTGTAGTTTAGGAAGTGTCATAACGTGCTGATGTGTTGATAAATTTACCCTTGATTTGTAGGGACAGGGCATGCCCTGTCCCTACAAATCAAGGGTACGGTGGTCCGGGATGTCAAAGAACTTGTTGGGGTGAATGATTTGTCAGGGATGATGTTCGTTTTCGTAAGAAGAATATTTGGTGGGCGGATTGCTGTGCTGCATTTTCCAGACCAGCCCTTTTGTTTTTATAAAATCGAATAATTTTTCTTCTTGTGGGCTTTGTGCATCGGGGAGTTTGGTGAGGAAAAATGTGATATAGTATAATTTGAAATCTCTTTTGACGCGGGGTTCGTCGTGGGCAATAAAGGGTTGGAAATCGAGTCTTTTTCCTCCGGTCATTTGCGAGCCGATTTGTTGTCCCCACTGCCGGATGTCGCCCGAATCGGTCAGGTAGGCTTCTTCGCAGCGCATCACCTCGCGGTAGCCTTCGCCCTCTTGGAGTTTGAAGATGACCGTGAGGCGTTTGGGGAGTTTTTCTTCCCATTCGCGCGACATTTCATCGAACCATACAAAGCCCGCTACCAGCAAAGTGAGCAAACCAAGTACAGGGTCAATGATTTTTGACCATTGTTCCATCTTGGGGTCGAAACCGCGATAGAAGTAAAACAAAATACCTAATGCTACCAAACCCACAAGTACAGGGCGTATGATGCGTCGGTATCTTTTGTAAATATGTGAAAAAGTATGTCTTAACATGAGTATCGAGTTGCGAGTTGCGGGTGAACGGGGTGCGGGTTACGAGTTGCGGGTTGCGGGTTCGTTCGCCGTCACCCGTTCGCCGTTTACCGTCAAAAATAGGGTCTGAATTGGATGAACTTGAATATGGTTTTTTTGAGGTCGCCTTCCATCGTGATGCTGCGCTCGGTGGTGCTTGCTACGCAGGGAATGCCTTGTGCGCGAAGTTTGTTGAGCAAGATGTAGGTAAAGGTCATTTCTCCCATGAGGTGTATCGTGGTTGTCGGATTATCGTGTTGTTGCATCATGCTCAAAATATCGTTGATTGCCCCGACTGCCATGATTTCTACTTGGGCAGCAGTGGCTCGGGGCGGTATATTCGGGAAGGGCATGTCCATGACCTCGCCGTAGGCTTTTGCGGCTTCGCGCTGGGCAGTTTGCCAACGGGCGTATGGGTGGTTGCTGATGTTGATGAGCATATTTGAATATATGTATATTCGCCTGTTTGTAGGGTCAGGGCATGCCCTGACCCTACAAACAAACGGTCAGATATTGCGGTGTTTATTTTTAATTTGTTCAATGGCTTTGAGCAATCCGGTTTCTTGTTTGATGTCTTTGTTGTCAAGAACGGTAATATTCGAGGGCTTCGCTTTTTTGGCGTATTTTGTTTTTAGTGTACCGTCTAGTTCTCTAAGTCCTTGTAGTGTGGCAATATAGCCGTTGCTGAACCCGATGCGTTGTTTGATAGCGTAAATTCGGAAGACAGATTCTTCAAATATATCTTTCAGTTTTCCGTCTGCGCCTCTGGTTTTCAATCCTGTTTTACATTCGATAATGTGTAAGTGATTTTCATATACAAGCATGACATCAATCTCGTGGTCAGAGATTTGAGCATTATCTATCAGTGGTTGCTGGGTCTTGACACTCAAGCCGATTTGGTCGTCATTCAGATTGAGTTGTTCCTTGACCACCGAATAAATATATTCTTCAAAGTAACCGTTACTTTCGTAATAATTCCGCTCTTTTCCACTTAGATTACCTTGATTTTGAAGCAACTCTACTGCAGATGTTATTTCATCGCGTGCTTTCTTTCTGGAAGATAATGTGAGGTCTTTGGTATATTGAAAGTCTTTAATCAATTCGGTTTGCCGGGATGCTATATTGAAACCGTAAGCCAACAGATAATCTTTCAACGAAATTCGATAATTCAACTGGAAATATTCCGGAGGTCGGTCGGTGTACAGGCGTTGGTATCGAATGGTGTTTGGAAATGTGATATAATAAAATTCTGCATTTTTCTTTTTTTCAAAAAATGAAAATACACCCAGTGACATCGGCTTTGTACCACCTGTAATATGCACTAAAAACCGCGCATCTTCGGATAACATATTCTCCTTTAATTTGGCTTCAATTTTTTGTGCCATATCCGTTATATCATCCTCAACTACTTCTACACTTATACAATCTTTCTCCGCAATTCCACATACGGCTATGATACGCTCTTTTTCTTTAAGCGTTTCTTTTGTATTAACAAAAAGAAATTTATCCACTTCCGCTTGTTTTTCCTTGATAAACAAGATATTAGGAATGGTTTGTTTGCTGACTATGGTGATGAGTATGGTCATAATGATTATGTATTATCGTACCGACGACTTCAGCCGTCGCACAGGCGCAAGCCTGAAAAATGGTTGTTGATTACTTTTTCTCCCGCTTAAAACTCGCCTGTGTAATTTGTTTTTTCTTAGAAACACCAACTTCCACGATAACAATCTTCCCGATTTCAAGCGGATTACGATAACCGTCCAATTTCACTTCCGGCGTATAATCCTCACTGACATAGACTTTCACCTTATTTGGTCTGCCCGAATAGGTAACTTCGGCGTTCATCTCTGGGCGTTTTTTCGGATTGAGTGTACCTTTGAAAAATTCGGCTTTTACAGGTTCGGGCGGTGCCGGCGGTTCAGCAGCACCTGCGACTGTGAGGTTAAGTTTTTCTTCATCATCCAAAAGAATACACCCCCAACCCATTGGCTGTATGCGGTCATCATCGCGTACCAGTCGGCGCGATTTGGGGAATCTATCAAGATTGGCGGTGTAGGTTTGGCTGCCTGTACGTCGGCGGTCTGCACCGGGCTTGTCACCAATCAGGAAAAGTTCCATCATTTCTTTGAGCATCGTGCGGAGTTCGGGCGTATCGAATAGGTGTAGGTATTCCGTAATGCCTGTAAAGCCCGTTCCGAAACCCAAATGAATTAGGCGTTTGTCGGTATGGTTAAATATGGCTTGGTGTCCGTCCTCTATTTCGACATCGTATCTGCGGGCTTTGTCGTTTTGAATAAAGTGGTCGAGCCATTTTTTTTGATGTGCGATTTGTTGTTGGCTGAATAGTTGGAGACAATCAAATATGTGTTGAAAGACCTCTCCTTTTTTGCTTTTCAGATTTTCGGCAGTCAATGTCCGCAAATCCAATCCGAATATATTTTTTACTTTTTCAATAATGCCAATCCAATGCGTTTGTTGCTTATTCTCCTTACCTACAATGACTTGGTTTTGCTCAAATTCTTTTTTGAATTGCAACAGAAAATTAAGGTCAATATCCAATTTGAAATCAATCGCTGTACCTTCTTTTACGGCTTCCACGAATGGAGCTTGCGGTTGTTCGGTGGCTTTGATGTCAAATTCCCGACTGTCTCTTTTCTTGACTTTACTGACCAAATAGAGTTGTACGTCTGCCAATCGCATCGTGGTGTCGGGTGTGCCGGGCAAGTGTCCGTCGGAGACTTTGAGGAGTTTGAGTAGGTCAAATTTTTCGTCGTCGCGCTTGAGTTTACCGCCTTTTTTGGTATGGCAATAAAAGGCAAGATGTTCGATTTTATCAGCGAATGTTTTGATGATATATCGCTGACGGCGTGGATTTTGCCGAGCATTTCGTAGCGAAAATTGTACGGCATCGCGCACACTTTCTGCATCTTTATTTTCGGATAAATAACGATATAATAAAGCAGTACGAATCGCACCTTTCAAACTACTGCCCGGAATGTAGGGCTTGCCCGTAGCTGTTTTTATCGCACCGCGTATTTGCCCTTCGAGCTTATCATTAAAAGGAATTTTATATACATTCGGCGATTCGTTCAGATGACGAATAAAGGCATCCGCCTGATTGATATTTTTCGCAAAACTTATCACATTGAAATTACGTCGAATGCGATTGAGTTGTTGATTGAAATCGTCTCGTCTGCGTCTGTCGCGTTCATTGCGAAGGCTTTGTTTGAGGTCGTTCATTTCGGTGGTGTTTTCATTAATCCACTCCGTATATTGCGTGATGCGTTCGGGCGATTTTCTCAAAAAATCTTCTACCGTTTTTTGCGAAATCCGATAGTAGTAGCCACCATGTATTGCATAGTCAAGGTCGTACAATTCTTCGCCGTTGCCTACGTGTACAGGTGTTATGGTTTGAAGTGTTACTTGCATGATATTGTAGTTGCGAGTTACGAGTTACGAGTTGCGAGTTCGTAATCCGGCAACTCGGATTATTTGGTTGATTCTACATTCATTTTCACCATAAAACCAATGCCGTAATGGCTGACATCATGGTGTAGTCCGGGATTGTTGACGGGGTCAGGTGTAAGGACAATCGGGTTTTTGCCGTATTGAGCTGCACCTTTTTTTATCGGAAAAACTGAACCTTCCTTGAACATCAAAATCGCATCCTTACGTACTTGTTTATAATTGAAAAAGCCCAATCTGCCACCGCGTAATTCGAGCGTATAATTCAAAATTTCATCAAATTTATCATCTTCAAAATATTTGATTTCTCCCTGTTTTTCATTCGGATGATAAAGTGAAAGTGTAGTGCAAGCATTGGGTTCATTGGGTTCGTTTAATATGAAATTTTCATCATAATGAATTTTAAACCAACCTTTTCCCACCGTTCTGTCACCACCAAATCCTGCATGTGAGAGGTAATTGAGTGCGCCAAGTAACAAGGGTTTTATATCGCCTTTTACTAAGAAGAATAAACCCGTTTTATCTGCGAGATGGTGTTCATCTACATGAAATAATTGTCCTCTGCCGTCTCGTTCCAATGTTCCGCCTTTTATGCGGTTAATCGTATTGCGCGTGACGGGTAAAGATGCAGGGGCAGGAGGTTTTGCCAATTTAATAAGCGTCTCATCGTCCGGTAGTTTTTCTCCTCGCAGAATTTGCTCAAACAAGTCCTGCGAAACATAAGTCAGATTTTTCTTGATGTCTTTGCGAGTGGTCATTTCGCGTACACAATCGTCGAAGGTTTCGGCTTTCAGCGGGTTGTCACGATATAATTGTGGCAAAGGGAAATAATGTGTTTTGCAATATTTATTATCCTTTTTATCACATTGCTCATTACATAGTTCTATGTACGGAAAGCAAGACGAGAGACTCAACGCACCTTTATCTCCTTGATAATCAGCGATAAACTTTACAAGTGCAGGTTCACCATGCACACTGCGAATCGCCCAACACAAGATGCCCCAAAGCGTATCGGAACGAAGCGGTGTTTTGTAACCGTTTTGTGGTTCGAGATATACTGCGGTTAGTTTCATGCTGTTGTATATTTTAATTTAATTTCACTAAGTGGCTGTAAATCAAGTTCTTCGGTTGGTTTTTCGGCTTCGCGGTAGTTGCCTTGTCCAGTTTTGTAATCGTCCACACTCACAAATACAGGCGTGGCTACATGGAATTGGATATTGCCATAGCCGCGACTACCCGATTTGCCTAATGTTGATTTTTCTAAAAGACGCATTGCCCAAAGGATATTTTCGAGGTCTTTGTCGGCAGCATCGGCAGCGTTTTCTGCGGGATACATTTTATATACGCCATACACCATTTCAAAATAAAATTGAGAGCCTTCGACCACACGTTCAATGAAGCGTGGGTTGGCGGCAGCGGTAAGGCGGTCAATGGTGTTTTCGGGTTTGTATTCGGTGTAGAGTAGTTCGGAATCCATATTATTCCACATTCTGATAGTCGCTTCGTCGGGTTTACAATCGCGCACAATAAGTCTGCCCAAGCCAAACTTTGCTTTCTTAATATCTTCGGCTAATTTTTCTTCGGGAGATAGTTTTTTATCCTCTTTTTGCCCGTTATTGTCGGCTTTGTCTTTGTTGTCGTCAGCACCGATACCGAAGATGCGAACAATGTGTTCGGACTTGGAAACATCACCGAGATTTTTGATAGGATTGGTGACTGCGCCCGTACTAAATTCGAGCAAATGACGCATTTTTCCTTTGAGCGAACTGCCCGGTATATACGGATATTTGTTTTGAGGATTGCGAATGACAGGCGAGTCCACACCGCCGATTTCGAGTTTTTCTTTGCTACCGCCAATGTGTAGCCCCGTAAGGCATTCAATTTTGCCTCTGATAATATAATTGCCGATAAACTGAATATCTTTTGACATAATTATTTGTTTTTCAATTTTTTATATAATACAATCTTTAAATTTGGAATATCAACCGTCGCCATAATATTTATGGAAGCCCACCACACTTTCAATGAGTGCAAAGTATTTTTCCATAGCTTTATTTTTGTCTGTCGAAGCTTCTACGGCATCAATAGCATCGGTCATAAATTCGTAGAAATTCGCTTTGACGGCTGCCTGTCTGCCTGCAGCATAAGCGAGTTTGGGTTTGAGCATCGTGAGGTCGGTTTTGACCGCTTCGTAGCCACTGTTATTGTCCTTTTCATCGTCAGACTTTTTGGCTTCTTGAAATTTTATCCGCATTTGTGCAATAGCACTGTAGAAGTTGCGGATTTGATTGGTTTTGAGTCTGTCTTTTTTGAACACTTGGGCTTTTTCTCTGGCTTCATCCACAATGACTGTGATGTCTGCCCCGTCCAACGGATTTGATTTATTTAATTTATTCATATTATTTCATTTTACGTGTTTTCATAATTACATAATTAAAAGGTATCAGATAATCTTCAAGTTGGTCTTGATTGTCAAAATCATCTAAAATAACTTTGACTATATCTTTCGCAAGCCCTTCCGTAGTTGTTTTAATGCGTTCATCATTGAAGCCATGCCGCGCAAAAAGGTAATGCAATCGGGCTATATTGGCAGTGAGGCGTTTATTGTCTATCCGTACCTCACCGTTTTTCATACACGACTTCAATATGCGTAAAAGCCTGTGTATAAGTGAACGAGCGAGCTTGTCAGGGTCTTTGGTATTGTCATCGTCTTTGGCAATATATCCCAATAGTTTTTCCGCAAATTCCATTTTACTTATAAAACCCTTCCAACTCAGCGTATGGTCAAATACATGAATCCCGTTTTTCTTTCGGTCATTAAATTGTTTGGCAAGATGCTCACATGCAGCCGCATCATCTGCAAATCTGCCGACCGGATAATGCGGATGACACATAAAAATACCCGCACTGAAATGGATTTTCTTATTATTACAAACAAACTCATTAAATCGCTTGTGCAGTTCTACGGCAAAGTGTAATACATTATACCATGACCCAATCACAAAAGCATCATCGCCACCACTATACGTTACATAAATCTCATATTTGTTTGCGAGTGTATTAAAATAACCACTAAAAAACCAGTGAAATTCGCGGCTCAAAGTCGCAATGCGTTGAAAGGATGCAGGTTGTCCCAAGCCACTTGCGAAGATAGCTCCGAGATTGTCAATATCCAGTCGCATGACGGCGAGTTGGGCAAACTCAAATTTGCCGGATTCTTTATGGTACAATTCGGCTAATTGGTCAAAAGGCATTACACCTTCACTATCCAAGGGGGCGTATTTTCCAACAAATGTAAAACCGTAGTTTACGGGAACAACTTGATGGATACGATGTTGACATTCAAGAAAATCCGTGTCATTTAATTTGATAATTTTTACAGATTCAATTAAGGATTGATATTTATCTAATATAACATTCGTCTTTGCCTCAAAATCATCTTTGAAGGCCACAAAAACAGTCCCTAAACCTTGAAAAGTCGCCACGACACCTTTTTCTTTTATCAAATAAACATCTTCGGATTCCTTTAAATTTAACTGTATCAAATAATTGGTACGAGGAATATATTCCCCCATTTGTTGACCGATTTTTTTGATTTTTTCTCTTTCTTTATCAGTGTTTTTACGGTTCATCATTTTAGTGAGATAGCCATGATAGCGTTTGTTTTTCTGTTGTTCCATCTCACTATTCAAGGCGATATAATACTTCGATATGCTGGCAAAAGGTGCATTATTTTCGGCTTTAATCTCCGTTTTAGCGATGACCAAACTTGTCGTCATACCTACCTCATCAAATAACATTTCATTAAGTTGCTGTTCCAAATCTCTCAATTTATCCCTTATTTCATCTGTGGCAGGAAGCAATAAATTGAAGTGACCGCCACCCGCGAAAATGATATTGGATTGGAATAAGTTCAGTTTTCCGACAATGTATTCAGCAAAAAAATTAGTGAGCAAGGCGATGTAAAAGGAACGCCCACGCAGACGCTTGGAGGTGCGACTGCCTTCACCTACATTTTCCAGTGTGAGATTAGCGGTAATAAAGCCTTGAATCCCCGACAAATCGCCTTTCACAAGATAAAAACTGCGAGACTTATCGGTTTGCGTTTCTATCTGTTCCAAACAAGCCGTCACTGCCGCCAAAATACGATTTCGGTCAAACAAACTTGTTTCCGGTCTTTGTTCGTGGCAGCCTATTCTTGCGGTGTACTTATACAAGATATGATGCAAAGTATAATCAAAATATTGAGCATTATCAGATACTTTGATACCTTCTGCGATAGCCTTTAAATCATTCAATAGTTTATTGAAGTCATCATCTGATTCCGGTAAAAACATATCTTTTTTAACACTCATAGAAAGTGTAGGGAGCGATACTTGCGACGCACCCGCTTGAGCAATCGTAGGCATAATAGAATTTACCTTTCCCAAACGAAATTGTCGTATATCATCACCGATAAGACGCTTGGCTTCTCGCACCAAGTCATCTTCTGCAAAGTGTAAATCCGGTGGCAAATAATCCCGCAAACCATCCGTCAAAGCCGCAAAATATGCTTTATGATTTTCTATATTCATGATTGGTTATTTTTCGATTTTTTAATGTTACGCAACACCCCAAAACCCTTTGCCCCACCTTTCCCAACACTCAAAAACTGCGGTAAAAACATATTCGTATTAAATTCAACATCAAAACATTGCACATTCATACGTTTATAACCAATCCTCTTTTGGCGAATGATATTGGTTACATCCACTTCGAGTCGTTTTTCCAATTGCCAACCTAATCCCGTAGCGAAAGACAGGAGATTGCCGACCAAGACACCGCTTAAAAATTCGTGGCGTTCCTCGTCTGTTTTGAGTGCATTGTATTTAGCAAAATTATGCGAGTTGAGTGCCTGCCATTTGTAGAGGCGATACGAAAAATCGCGTTCCCATACCTGCATATTGTACTCGCGCATATCAAGGCGGTCAATCCGCATATCGTAGTGCTTGCCTGCGATATTGAGTGACCAGTCGGGCTTGGAGAAAAAACGGTGGGCTTCCTCCACACATTCTTCCAAGAACACTATCATCGGACGACAGCGTGTTCCGATTTTATATTGGATTTTCGGAAAGCGATAGTGGTACTTTTTGTGTGTCAGTAAGAAGTCTTTCGTTGTTTTTTTATTTTCATAATTTTTTAATATACGATTATTGTGATTATGAAACCAATCATGCTCCAAACCAACTTTGGATGCGACGGCAGCGCGAAAATGCCCGACATGATATACCGGAATTTGTTGGTCGAAAGTGACGGTGAGCATACGCATTTTTCGGAGATTTTCTAATGTGGCAGTTGTGTTCATATTAAGTTTAAATTTAGATTCTAAATATTGTTTTTATTGGAATTTGGAATTTGTTTTTTGGAATTTATCTCTGTCTGAGTGCTGACCAAACGGTGCGTTCTGAAAGGTGAAAACGGCTGGCAAGCGTTTGTATGGTTTCGGTTTTATGCTTGTCGTGTTTCGGAAATTCACGTTCAAATTCCTCGGCTATCACATAGCGACGTATCGTCGGTTCGGGAATGAATTGCTTGTCTATGAGGTAAGTAATCAACCTCTCGGCGGTGACTTCGTACTGATGTTGTTTGCAATAAGCACGAAAACCGGTGTAAATATCGTGGTGAAAAATGTCTAATATTTGTTTTTGCATCTTATCCATTTCATATTCAAAAAATCACTTAACAGTGCAAAGGTCAAATATATTTTTACTGCAAACAAGTACGAAAATCAGCGATTTCCCTTTCAGTTTTTAAATAAATTATAAGAATATTATTTTATTAAAAAATAAAAATCAATGCATTGCATATAAATTTGAAATAAATTATTTCCTTTTCATTTTTTCAAAAAAAGAATAATAAAAAATAATTTACTGAAGGGTTTGGCAAAATTATTATTGACAGATAAAGGTATTACAGAAAAAGGAAAATCAGTGTTTATTCATTATTTAAATTACAATAATTAGGCTGTAAAAATTCACTGATTTTATTGTTATTCGATGAAATGATATGTTTTGACGACGAAAATATATAAGAGAAGTTGCTTTTGAGTATTAAAATACTTAATTTTAAAAGAACGATCTTGGCAATTCAATTGTTATATCAGTTGATATAGCTTTTTGAAATATTAGTAAGCCCCATTAAAACGATAATAAAACTTATTTTTTCACGGGATTTATCCCACTAAATTGTAAATAAAATGAATAATTTAATTTATTCCGTTTATTCTCCTCCAGATAAGAAGGAGAAATATAACATACAAATTACATGTAATGCGAATCTGCCTAATAGTGAAGATTCCAAACTCACCCCAAGCGAACTTGCAGAATCACCCGATAGTGAAAACCCCAAAACTGACCGGAAGATACTCATTAGGTTGTTTAAATTGGCGATAGTTATCGTTCTTTGTGTTAACACAGGAACTATATTTCCCTTTTTGATGTACCTTTTAGATGTACCACAAGTCATCGATTTCTTTCAGGAATCGAAACTCTTTTGGAGATAATGAGTTTATTGTGATTCTAACTTTATAAACAGAAAGGGGGCATTAAGCCCCCTTTTCTATTTGTACCAAACCTTATTTTAGTGGACTGCCGACAAGCGGCAGGGTTTAAAGAATATAACATAGCAAAAACATGTTATGCGAATTCTGCCTCAATCCTTGCTTAAAAATTTGGTCATGTGCAATATTACGTACACGCATACACATTACAAAGCAAAATTCAAGAAAAGTGATATGAATGTGTTTATTATAATTACAATTTCCTCATAAAAAAAGTTCATTTTCAATAAATATGTTGTGTATTTTAAATTGATTTTAAGATATTTGTGTGGTTAAAATATATTTTTATTTCCTTTCGATTCCCATTATGAATACCACTAAAATAAATAAGCTACTGAAAGCCTTGCCAAGTGATGTTGTCGCACGATTTGGTAAATCATTAGCAAAAGAAACCAACGAACAACGTCTTTTTAAATATTTGAATCATCCTAAAAAGGATTTGGATGATTTGGATAAAATGGCTAAAGACGTATTTGAAACCAAACACACCAATCCGAGAAAAGACCTACACAACGAAGGTTCTAAACTATATAATAAACTCCAACAATGGCTCATCCAACAAGAATTGGAAGCCAACGAACTCGCCCAAAACCAACTCCTCGCCAATGCGCTCAAACGCTACAAAGTCACTGATACTTATTTCAAAACACTGGATAAAATTGAGACATTGGTAGAAGCACAAACACCTCGTGACAGTGCGTATCATTGGTCGTGGATGCGCTTGTCACACGCACGTTATTTTCATCCTCAAACTGACTTTTCGGGTATAGAGGCAGAGGATAATTTTACGAAAACAGTACAACACTTAGATGATTTTTACTTGCTGACTCGCCTGCGTTATATTGCAGAACGCAATATGCGTAATTATAATTTTGACCTTCAGGGGACACTGCCCAAACAGGAAGTTATGTTAGCTCCTGTGTATAAAGACAAGCCTTTGGCGCGATTGTGTATGCTGGCTGCCAATTTGATTGAATCACCTGATAATGAGGTTTTTAGAACTGAATTTTGTCCGCTTCTCGAACAGTATATCCACCTTGCCGATGCCGAAAATCAAGGCACACTCGCCACGTATCGTATCAATTATACAAGTCGACAAACGCAGGCAGGACAGGCAGATTTTGTGCGCGACCATTTTAAGGCTTACCAATTTGCAATAGAAAACGGCTACTTGGAACACGAAGGGTATCTTGGCGAAACTCACTTTTTGAATGTAGTGACGGCAGCTGCTGTTTTACATGAATTTGAAGCGGGCGAACAACTCATTAATGAGGCTTCGGTAAAGCTGAAAGATAATGCTGAAGACATCGGTAAGTTGGCAAAGGCACTTTTGTATTTTTATCAATCATTATACGAAAAAGCCTATAATGAATTAGTAAAATTATCCTTTACAAATACTCAAACGGATTTACGTTTTCGTTCACTGAAAGCACAATGTATGTATGAGTTGATTTTACAAAATAATAAAAATGTCAATTGTAATTTGCTGACAGACCACCTCAATGCTTATCAGAAGTTTTTGAAAAGACGAGACAGATTTTCGGAGAATACCCGGCAATCAAATCTGAATTTCACTAATTTATTAAAAAAAATGACAAACAAGACAAAACAGGAAGCAAGAGAACTCTTGGAAGATTTTTTGACAAAAGAAGAACCAATTATTTTGAAAAAATGGCTGTTGGATGTTGTCAATAAATGAGTCGTCCGACCAAGCCGGACGACTCCTGATACCCTATTCCTTCATCTCAAAACGAACCTTCTCAACACGAGCCCTCTCGTCAATAAACACTACACGCACCTCGTACCAACCTTGCAAAGGGGGAGATTGCTCAAAGCGAAATTCACCCCCTGACATACCTCCTCTCACCGCTAACTCCACATCATCCGACAAGCGAATGAGTCGCACTACAAATTTCCCCTCACACTTGACATCAACATCAATATGATGCCGCCCTTGCATCACCTCAACCGAACCATGACCATACTGAACCATATCAATTTCAGTACAAGACATTAATAATTCCGCTTCGCGGGTCTGAGCAAAAAGACTTAAAAACAAAAACAAATAACAAAACTTCATAATAATTGAAATTTAAAGATTAAGAAAAACAGTTTTTGTTTACGTCTGATTTTCAAAATCTTAATCAATTATACAAAGTGTGTTTACCTTCTATGCCAAGCCATTCATTTAAATGAATAACTGAAATACAAACACAGCAAAGCCATTAGCGGATTATGCTTTGTTTTCACATTAAAAATAAATAAAATAGAAAAACCTTATGCAGAAACGCATAAAATAGGAATTGTCATTTCCTAAAATGAATTATCAAAATTTTCAAAGAACTCAAGTAAATACTTTTTGATTTTTTTTAAAATTATGTATTACTTAAATTCTTTATTGAAAAAGTGATATTCACCTATTGTGAAAATGGTATTTTTCGGTAGTCAGTGTTAATAACGAATATTGGGTGAAAATAGTTTGCTCGTATTTACATTTTTTTATATAAAATACTTTTTATGCAAATTTATTTACTCATCGTACCGGCACCACAAAAGGAATTTCCCAATCCCCATTCAGCACTTCTTCTTTGGGCCAATACAATCGCAGCGTCAGAAAAAACGCACCTTCTTCCGGTATCGGCAGCCAATTCGAGACAAGTTCCGCATCGGGGGCAGTGGATTGAATGTACAAATCCAAAGAGCCGTCTTCGTTATATTTCAAATCATCCCTGTCGCCGAGTGCAAAGCGATTGAGGTCATTTTTGACCAAAAATTCATCGGCATTATAGGCAGTCAATGACCAAAAAGCGTTGACGGGTGGGATTTGGTCGGCATCAAAATGTATGCGATATTGGGTATCGGCATTGAGCGGGTCGCCATTGATGTCAAGGGTACAATTCGGATACATCGCATCTTCGGGAATGCAAGCACCCAAACCAATAAAATCAATATAAGCTCTCCGCAAATAATCCACACCATAAGTGCCGATACCTTCATTGATCAGCATCCAGCCATTGGTCAGGCGGGCGGTGTCGGGTTTGGCACGTCTGGCTTTCATTTTTTTATGAATAAAATCGGGCAGGCGATTGAGTTTGGTTTTCAAAATCAGATTATCGGTACTGATGTGAAAAGGCTGCCCCGCAACAAGTCCGATTTTTGACATTTTACGCAGTATCGTGGAGTCGGCAGCCGCAGGCGGATTACTAACCATGAGTTCTGCCATGCGATTGAGGTAGGTATTGACATCCAGCGTTTGAATGGTCTTTACAGGTACGATGTCTTGGTGTTCGGGTTTCACGATGCCTTGCGGTACTTCATAATCGTCTGTACCATAAGCACTTAGCGGAACGAGCTGCATGTCGTCTTGAATTTCCCTTACTATCGTTGCGCCATCTTCGGGGCTGTTGACTTGTATTCTGCCTATCATCCAAACGGTATTGGTAGGAGCTTGTATGAGGGTCAAATCGGCGGGTGTTTCTCCTCTCCAGTCAGGTCCGGCAATCAAAAATGTCTGTGCATCTGTACCTGTAGTACGTGTTCCGGGCGAAGCAAAAACATTGGAATAAGCATCCAACAAAGGCAATAAATAATAACGGTCGGTAGCCGGAACAGATAAGACTTGCGGCTCTTTTTCCAAGTCAAGCCAAGCGATAGAATAGTAGGTATCGACATTAGGTTTGACTACGGCGGTGAGCGTATGGTCAGGGAATCGGCGGAAATGTGCCAGTTGATTGACAGGTGCAAAGGCGCGTGTCGGGTGTGGACGTTCTACGTTGGTAGAAACTTTTTTTGTCAAATCCATCAAGATTAAAGGGTAGCCATACACATAACTTTCTCCTATAATTTGTAATAATTCATCGGTAGATATTTCCTGTTCTCCCTTTGGTGTTTGTATGGTAGCGGTCTCATTTTGACAAGTAAAAAAGATGATACTGATACAGAGTATAAATAAGTTGTTGTATTTCATTTGAATGTACTTTAAATATTGGACTTTGGACAAAATGGGAACTAGGGAATTGGGAAATTAGGTTTACAACCGTAACTCATTGATAATGAATTTTATTAATAAAATAAAACATGTAATGAATTATTTTTTGTAAAAATCTAATAAAGTCCCGATAGTTATCGGGATTACCTAATTCCCCAATTTCCTCTGTACAAAGTCTAATTTAAATATTTAAATCAAGTTTAATCTCCAGCCCCAAACTCCTAACCCAAGTTGAATATGTAGCCTCCAAGTTTTTAGATAATGAAACGTAACGCTGTCAGCCTGACGGCAAACCGCCGGGCTACCGTCAGGCTGACGGTGTTACATACTCCCAAACTTTGAAGGAGTTATGACACTCGAAGGTAAGCAAAATACTAAAGGTCACTATTTTCTCCATTTAAATGTCAAAAAAATATTAAAAAATGTGCAAAAATACTGTCACGCACTATTTTACATACATTAGCCAAAATGGAGCAAAACACTGTCTGTCGATTTTCGCGCTTTATTCGCTTCTTTCACTTTTTTATTTAAAAAATCATATAAACAAAGAAATTCTTTCATATAAAACACGTCAGTAACCTACTATTATACATTGTTTTTTACAATCATATTTTAATAATGGTAAGAAAACTATTATAAAATAAGACAGCAAATTTTTTATATTTCTACTAATCTTTTAATTATAGAAATGTAACATTCTATATCAGTAAATCTTATAAAGTCGTCATTTTCGGGGTCACGCATTAGAGGTATCGGTTATGTAAATTGGACAATAAATCAACATTTTGAGGTAGTTAAAATCATTTTTCTTCCCCTCAAAATTTATTATTATGTCCAAAACAAAAAGTCAAATTCTCGTACTTGCGGCGATGTTATTGCTGCTTGTGGCGGCTCACGCCGCCCCGGATGATTCCTATAATTGGTCAGTTGCTCCTGTACTGATTGCTCCATCCAACGGTGCCACTGATGTCATTCCACCTGTTCAACTACAATGGGGAGGTGTCTCCGGTACAGCTAATATTGAAATTTACCGATGTGCAAGCGGACAAAGTGGTGCAGACAACATCAATCTAAACGGTTATCAAAAAGTAATAGGACCGAAAAACATTTCGACTATCGGCAATGACCTTTCCGGTGTTACTTACAATCCGCTGACCAATAGTTTGTTCATGATAAAAAACAAACAGTCTAAAATTTACGAAACCGATTTGAGCGGCAATGTCACCAGAACCATCAACCTGACAAATTATGATGACCCTGAGGATATTGCCCATTTGTACGGCACCAAGTTTGCGATTGCAGAGGAGAAAAAAGGAAGAATATTATTTGTTGATATTTATGCTTCAACATCTTCTATCAATTTGGCAAATGCACCCTACACTCAGTTGCAAGGTACATGGAACCCCGGTGATGGCATAGAAGGCGTATCCTACAATCCTGCAGCAAACAACATGTATGCCGTAGTGGAAGTACCTATGGAATTGCATCGTTTCCCGCGTTCATTGTCCACCTCCACACCCTCCGGCACTTTTGTAGGTACTTGCAATCTGGAACTCAATCCTTTTAATATAACGGATGTCTCGGCTATTCATCATCTTGGGCTTACAAGCGGTCTGAGTGAATTGAATGTCGGCAATCATTTTTTACTATTGAGCGATGAAAGTCATGCATTGATAGAAGCAGATGATAATTGTAATCAATACAGCAGACTTAATTTGCCCGGTACCGGTACACAACTTGAAGGCGTAACTATGGATAATGACGGTAATATATATGTCGTCGGAGAACCATATCAGTTTTACAAATACTCGAATCCCAACCTTGATTTGAATCCCTCAAACTTGGGTACACTAGTACATAATGCCAACGCATCAGGTGGTACATATACCATACCCGACAATATACTGCAAGCCGGAACGGAATATTGCTGGCGTGTACGTGCCGGAGGTCAATGGTCGGAGGTCTGGTCATTTACGCCGGGAGCCAAACCGCCGAATCCTGATGACCCGATTACGGTAAGTTCTAAAATCAGTACAGGCAATGATGACGTGGAACAGGCAAGCAACGGCAGTATGTATCTCAATAGTTCTGATTTGGAATTGGTACAAGATAATAGTACACAAACCATAGGGCTGCGATTTAGGAATTTAGGTATTCCACAGGGCGCAAATATTTTGAGCGCACACCTGCAATTTTCGGCAGATGAAGCTACATCTTCCAGCACTACATTGACCATTCGAGGTGAAAATAATAACAGTGCTTCCGGGTTTAGTTCTGCCAATTCCAATGTCAGCAACCGCCCCAAAACCAGCCAATCCGTACAGTGGCAAGTACCCGCATGGAACAGCATCGGGCAAAGAGGCAGCAGCCAAAAAACGCCTGATATTAAAGCTGTTATACAACAAATTGTCAGTAGAAACGGATTTAATACTGCAAGTAATATCGGTATCATTATCACAGGTACAGGCAAGCGGGTAGCGGATTCTTACGAGGGGGGAGCAAATAAAGCACCGGAACTAATCATTGTTTATAATACCCAATCATGTTCGGCGGCAGGTACAGCTTGTGATGACAGCGATGCGACCACTTATAATGATATATGGAATGCAAACTGCGACTGTATCGGTACGCCATGTATAGCATCAGGTACGGCTTGTAATGATAATAATAACGCAACTTATGATGATGAATGGGATGGCGAATGCAACTGTGTCGGAACACCATGTATTGCCGAAGGTACAAGCTGTAACGATAATAATCCTGCAACTGAAAATGACGAATGGGATGGCGAATGCAATTGTATCGGTACGCCATGTGCTGCGGAAGGTACAGCTTGCGATGATGGCAATTCTGATACTATTGATGACGAATGGGATGGCTTCTGCAACTGTGGCGGAGTAATCGTGGAAAGTGGAGAGTTTCTTGAAGTCAGAATAGCCACCGGCAATGATGACGTAGAAGAAAATGGCAGAAACGGCAATATGTACCTCAACAGCACCGACCTTGAACTGGTCTATGACCGGAGCTATACGGGCAATCAGGTCATTGGTTTGAGGTTTACCGGAGTTTGGCTGCCACCGGGCGCACAAATCACCAGAGCTTATGTACAATTCACCGCAGATGAAACCCGTAATCAGAGTGGCAACATGATTATTCATGCGGAAGCCACAGGCGATTCCCCGGCTTTTACCAATGTAAAACGCAACCTCTCTTCGCGTAATCAAACACAAGCCTACAAAGCATGGACACCCGCCAATTGGAATACCCTAGGTGCAGCAGGTACAGCCGAGCGTACAACGGATATTAGTAATATTATTCAAGAAATTGTCAATAGAGGTGATTGGGATGGACTGGGTAGAGCCATTACTATTGTCATTGAAGGTGGCGGCAGACGAGTAGCCGAATCCTACGAAGGTTCACCTACCCATGCACCGCTACTACGCATAGAATATGAAGATGACAGTCCAAATTTTGTACAGGAAAATAATACAGATATTGAACCGGAAGAGGAAGAAAATGTAGAAGAACGCAAGGGTGAATCTATCATTCAAGCCGTCAATATCTATCCAAATCCTGCTAATTATGAGGTCAATGTCAGTATCGAAATGGCACCGACCAATATACAGCAAGGCGAAATAAGGCTACTTGATATGACAGGTAAAATGCTGCAACAAACACCTTATGACCCGCAAACAGAGCGCACCGTAGAACTCAACATTGAATCTCTGCCAACGGGTATATACATCGTACAGATTCAAGTAGGCACATACACCGCTACACGAAAATTAATTAAACAATAAGATGTGGGGAAATGTAAAATGTAAAATAATAAATGTAAAATGTAAAAGGGTCGATAGTACGTAATAGTATATATTTTAAAATAAAATTATTATAAAATATTTAAATTTATTTAAATGCATAATTTTCACGTTATCCCCTTTTACATTTATTATTTTACATTTTAAATTTTACATTTCAAAAATGTTCCTTATTTTAAAAAGGCTGCCAATCGGCAGCCTTTTTTGCTTGTCACAATTATTGTTTTTTCTAATAAATAAAAAACGGTATGGAGAATACATTTGAATGATAATAGATGAGTGTGACACACATTCATGGACATATAATATGAAATTAGAAAAAGCCAAGATTAGCATGAGCCTCCGTAATGACTGCTTTAGCTGTCAAGTGGATAGTAATTTGTCACAAAGCAATGATTTTCAAATAATTGAATGTTGAGTTAAAACTACACTTGACAGCTAAAGCAGTCATTACAG
>CALIZI010000190.1 GCA_938028705.1 uncultured Saprospiraceae bacterium
CGGTAAAAAGTGTGGGTCGGTGAAATTCTCTTTCATATTTAACTTCGGAATTGACCTAAAAGCTATAAGGTTTCCGAAAACCTTATAGCTTTGATAGCCGGACTTTACGCTTACCCATACTTTTCACCGTAGAGCCAAAAAACAAAACAATACCTACATCCACCTTTATCAACTTTATCAACTTTATCAACTCAATCAACTTTATCAACTCTATCAACTTTACAAACTCCCTCCACTAATCGCGAATCAAAAAAGAAGGGTCAGCTACATACCATTGTGCGCGTTCTACGCTATACCCGAATGTGGCGTGTGGCAGTAGCGGGTTGAGTGATTCGGACAGTGGGCGTAGTTGTTTGCGCGGTACGCTGATGCTCAACTCGGTGCGGTTGAGGAGTTTGAGGTACATGATACCATGACCGGAAACTTCCAAACCATAAGGTGAGGTAGCGACTATTTGGGTATAAACCCAGACAATATCTTTTGGCTTTTTGGTGATTTGCAACCATACGGGGTGCTGTTTGGGTTGCCATACGATGATGGTTTCGTACAAAAATTTGAAGCCCAAGAGCATTAAAGTCATCGCTGCTAGGGCACAAACCAGACCGAGATTCGCCGTTTGGGTACGATACATCAGCACGATAAAAACTACCCCGCCTATGAGCATAATGAGCGTGGCAAGCAACTTCAAATTGCGCTCACGACGCAAAATAAAGTACAAAAGTGCAAGATTATCGTATGTAGTCATAAAAAAATATGATGTAAAATAGCCCTTTAAACTAACAAAATTTGTATTTTTTATAAAAAAATTAAAGAAATTTTGACAAAAAATTGACGCTTTGAAATTGTCATTTTGTGCTTCGATTCATGCCTTTTGTACTTTAGTTATCAGCCTTTTATACAATGTTAATTTAAAATATAATAATTTGACTTTCTGATAGTTATATGCTTTTTGTTTTGCGTTTAAACATTTTCTGCCCGATTTTTGCGTTATACTTACACATAAGAAAAATATTTTTTATAAGCAACTAATATGAGCAAAATATTATCTATTAACTTAACTACCTGAATTAACGACAGTTCAAGATCCACAATCCACCGATATCCGCACACAGTAATATTAATATTATTACTAAGCTACTAAAAAACAACAGGAAACAACCATAGAGTGTGGGTAGCGTACTGCGGAACATCAAGTAGTTATTCATTTAACTAAAGGCAAAACTATGAAAAAGGCAAATGTGAACTTGTTTGACAAAAACAAAGTGAAACTAAAACTGCTAAAAAACAAAAGTCTCAGAATTTCGGACGGCAGAAAACATCCGACAAAAATCATTAACTTACGAAAAACAGGCATCACCATCTGGACAGATGGCAAACATCTCAAAGTTTTTCGCGGAGACCTCATCACCGAAGTTATCGGGCGTACCGTTTATCGGGCTAATAAGTTTGATACGGTGGAATTTACGGCTACTAAGGCGAAGGGGAAGCGGTCTATTAGTGGTGGAACAGGACAGATCATTGGAGCTAGCGATCTTTCGGAAGGGCGTTCTATTGGTGATGGTGGAACTTTACAAATCATTGGTGCTACCGACATTGCAGAAGGACGTTCAATTAATGGTAGTGGAACGTTACAAATTATTGGTGCTACCGATATTGCAGAAGGACGTTCAATTAATGATAGTGGAACGTTACAAATTATTGGAGCTACCGATATTGCAGAAGGACGTAATGGTAGTGACGATATACTGATAATTAGTGCTACAAACGGCACATCAGAGGGGCGCTCAATTAAAGGCAATAAAGCTATCTCAATTACATTAAACGCAAAATCTGTCATTGTAAAACATGGCAAGATATAAAGTGTATCACAACCTTTTAACATCCCAAAGTTCTCCAGCAAGCTGCCTTATTTATAGGGCAGCTTGTTTTACTTTCAAAATCTCACTGTTATTTATCTGATTTTTCAATATTTCCACCATCGTCTTTTTTGTCATGATATGTTCTATCCACATCAACATTTCATCTGATCCTACTACAAGTTGCTCATTATCATCAAGTTCTTCTAGTACTCTTTTGAATTTTAAACATATTTCTTTAACATCGGAGGGAGGAGTATTATTAAGTTTATATAAATATTCAAGACATATTGAATAGACCTCTTTAATTTCTTGTTTACTAATTTTACGAAAAAAACGCTGGGCAGAACGGTATAAATTATCAAAATTGTCATCTTGTCTTTCATAAGCTATGGCAAGTTTGAGTACCCAAGAGCAGCATTGAGTATCTATTCTCGTACGAAGTTTTTGTTTGATGACTGCGTCAAAACCTTCAAAGGCTTCTTCATATTTACCCATAACAAATAAGGCAATATTGAGTGTAATATGAAAGACATGTGCGGTTGACGTATTCATTTTTCCTGAATATTTTAGTAATTTGGGTTTAATATTTAGGATAAGATTATCTAATTTATCAAAATCAGCTTTATTTAGGTAATACAAAAATTCGGGATAGTACAAACGTTCAAATATAACAGCTTCCTCGTGCGGATTTTTTGCTTTTATTTCCTTTTTTGCTTTATCCAGAACGTTCTCAAAGGCATCATGAGCTTTTAAGTGTACACAAATATTTAAGTAATTATAAATGTGATTAACATAAGTAAGTATATGTTCACTTTTCTGATACGGATAATCATCCCAACACTCCAACACTCTTTTATAGTATTTATGTGCCTTTTGAGTATTACCAATTAAGTGATTATAAACAGCATGTATCTGATAAAAACGATACTGAGAGATAAAAGAAATGGCACGTTCTTCATCGGTCAGGAGTTCATTATTCATCAATCCATCAAGATATTTACGCCTTAGCTTATCATCAGAATTAGGTAGTCGCTGCCATGCGGAATAGAGAAAGTACAGGATGTCATTATAACGGCTTTCGTCATTGACAATGGACATCATATTGTTTTTTTCTTTTATCAGGTTATCCGTCATCTCAATAAAATCCTTGCTGTACAGGCGTTTGACCAAACCGCGCTCGTGGTGGATAATCTCTAAAAGGATTTCGTATTTTTCGTATTTGGTGGCGAGTTTTTTGGCATCTTTGATATACTTCATCGCGTTTTCGTACAAGCCGCGTTCTATCAAAAAATTAATATCAATCAAATATACTTTCAAGCGTACATTCACACTCTTGTCGCGTTCCTGTTTATAGGAGCGCATGACTTTGATGATGTCTGAATATGTATCGTTTTTGTATTTAGCAATGTGTTTGAGGAGGTCTTTGTGCTTGTTCAAGCGTTTTTCGAGTGTAGCACGGTCGTACTCCTCCATTTTATTCATGGCATCGAATAAAATGGTGTAGTTGCTGTCTCCTTTGGCTTTGGTGTAGTATCCTTTTTCGGATACTGACAGTGTGTGGATAATTCTGTGTAAGGTATCTTTAGGCATAGTGGTTGTCAGTGCGTTGTTGGTTAGGCGCAAAGTTCAGAAAAAAATAGCAAATTTCAATAGTATTGATAATAGCTTTTTGAATATCAATGATTTAAGTCGCGGATAATCTGAAAAATTTCAATTCAGAAATGTTCTATGTGATATTTTTATTGGAATTTAATGAATCATTTAACATTAAGTAGCTATGAGTGGGGGTAGATAAAAATGGGTATAAATTAAAATTGTCATTATTATTGAAATTATACTTTCCTTTATAACTCCAAAATCGACAATTTGTTTGATTGTCAATGTTTTACAATAATATTTTCTATATCTAATTATTACATAAATATACTTTCTTCTGACCTTAGTTTAAAGGGATTATCAATTTTATTTATCTTTTTTCAAAAAAAATATTTTGACTGAAATGTAAGTTTCAATCAAAAATATCCAAATATAAATATATAGCATCAAGCGAGTGTAAATCATATAATAAAAAGAAATTAAAGAATTTACAGATTATTTTTTATTATAATAATTGTAAAAAAGACAATTGCGTGACACAACATTATACATTTTCCAACGTGTAAAAATCAAGAAAAAGTGGTTTTACAGACCTATATAATACGCTTACTTTTGTATCGAACTTCAAAACAAGGCAAGCCCCAAAGTATCAATTATTAAACCCATTTGACTCAAAAAGTAATATGCTCCCTTCAAGTGATTTGTTCGACTTAATCCACTCGATGAGTAAAGCGGAAAAGCGACATTTTAAAATATATGTTGCCCGCAATTCAAGAAACGGTGGCAGCAATTACCTCCGGCTTTTTGATGCCATCGACAAACAGAAAACGTATAATGAGGAAAAATTGTATGATAAAACAGAGACAACAAAATATGGAAAAAGATTAGCAGCGACCAAACTTTTTTTATATCGCTCCATTCTCAAAAGTCTGCGCCAGTCGCATGGCAGCAAACTCGTCAAGGCACGTCTGGAAGATATGTTGACGGAAGCGGAAGTGCTGTTCAACAAATCCCTTTACAAGCAAAGTAAGAAAATACTAATTAAGGCTAAAAAGATAGCCAATAGTTATGAAGCATGGAATGTATTGTACAAAATCGTACAGCAAGAAATTAATCTGACGGCTTATCTGGCAACCAAAAAACCACTGCAGGAACTCAAAGCACTGCAAGACGAATCCGGCAGATTGGCAGATATAATCCGGCAGGAAATGTCATATACCAACCTGCTCGGTCATGCAAATATTATACAACGAAGATATAAACGCCCCATGGAAGCACAGCAGGAAGATGTGATGGAAACGACTATGAAAAGCCCCGTAATGATCAATGAACCAATAGGGATTGGGCTAAAGTCCCGTATTGCGTATCACCAACTTCATAGTATCTATCATGAGCTTCATGGACAACACCCACAAGCATTTCAGACTCTGGAGGAAATAAACGGCATCTGGAAGGAACACTCCAAAATAGCAGAGGCACAGCGGGAGGACTTTGTTCGGACGACTGTAAAGTTGATGATCAGCGGCTTACACTCTCACAAACAGTATAATTATACGGGACTTATCGAACTACTAAAAGTCCTCCCCGCCACTGTGCCACAAGAAGGCGAAAAACGCGAAATGCTTGTCCTGATTCTAAAATTCGGTTACAGCCTGCACACCAATGGCTTGAAATATTGTGCTACGCTGTTGACCCAAATTCAACCCCTACTTGATACTGCGAAAATAGATGTACTGACACATTACCAAAGAATTTATCTGTACCATCAGTTAGCTATTTACTATTTCTTAATACAAGACTTTGACAATGCAGTTGACCGGCTCAATAAAGTGCAGGATGAAGAAAAATATGGTTTTTTTATATCCTTTCGACACTTTAGCCGCCTGATGCAGCTCATAGCGCACCACGAACAAGGCAATTATTCCTTGCTTGAAAGTCGATTACGTTCTATCGAACATTATATAAAAGCAGAAGGTGATTTGGAAGAACCCGAGCGCATCGTATTAAAATATATCAAAGATACCCTACGTGCCAAAAACCAAAAAGAAGAAGAAAAACTATTAGCGAGTCTGCAAAAAACAGTGAGAAATACAATCGAAAAACACCCCGAATCCCCGTTGAAAAACAGCATTCTTAGCCACTGGTTGAGTAGTAAAATAGGAGCAGCCCCTTTAATTTAAAATTCCAAAAAACAAATTTCAAAAAACAATTCAAACGCTTTTTGTCCAAAATATCATTGGAATTTGGACTTGGAATTTTGGAATTTGAAAAAACAATGCTGTATAGTGAGTAATACAAATGGTTTGAATAATTCATCTTTCAACAGCATCAATGTGTAGGTTCCCGGAGGCGGAGTAATTACGGTACTTCGCCTCTACACACCTACTCCATCAACAACGAAGTACAATGTTTTATGTGATAGTAGCTGGGGTCGGGCGATTGCGTCCGGCTCCTTTTTTGTTTTATGGTGTTATAGTGTGCTGGTGTTACAGTACGATAACACCGTAACACCAGCACACTATAACACCGTAAAACGAGGTCTTTTTTTATATTAAAAAGTGCTTTTGTTTGGCATCCGTAGCGTAGTGCTTCCAGCCTGTGCCTTGCGTTTGAGCGATACGACATTCGTACCTTATAGTTTTCACATACTTTTATCGGCTCATTATTCCATTGCTAAATATGTGGATATGCAGCATCTCTCTCTTAACATACAAATCTCGTCACTCACTACTCACCACTCGTCACTCACTACTCGTCACTCACTACTCACCACTCCCTACTCGCCACTCCCTAGTATCGCCGCTACACCGGGCAGCGTTTTACCTTCCAATAATTCGAGCATAGCACCACCGCCCGTAGAGACATAACTCACTTTATCCGCCAAGTTCAGTTGATTGACGGCTGCTACCGAATCGCCACCGCCTACGAGCGAAAACGCACCTTGTGCCGTAGCATCTGCTACTGCCATTGCCACCGCTTTTGTACCTTCCGAAAATACAGGCATTTCAAATACACCCATCGGACCATTCCACAAAATGGTTTTAGAATGTTTAATCACGTCTGCAAAATCGGCTCGCGCTTGTTCGCCAATGTCCAAGCCCATCCATTCGCCCGATATATTGGCACTGGCTAGGGTCTTGGTATTGGCATCAGCTTTAAAGGCATCGGCAATGACAGAGTCGTGTGGTAAAAATAATTTTGTGCCATCGGCTTTTGCTTTTTCGAGCAATTCACCTGCAAGTGTTATCTTATCTTCTTCCACCAGCGACTTACCCGTAGTGCCGCCTTGTGCGCGAACAAAAGTATAAGCCATGCCACCGCCAATGACCACATTATCAGCGAGTTCTATCAGTTTTTCCAGCAACAGAATCTTATCAGAAACCTTTGCGCCACCCACGATAGCTGTCAATGGACGTGCCGGATTGTGGAGTACGCGATTGGCGTTTTTGAGTTCGCTTTCGAGCAAGAAGCCAAAGCATTTATGGTCTTGGTCAAAAAAATCGGCTACCGTAGTGGTAGAGGCATGGGCGCGGTGGGCAGTGCCAAAGGCATCATTGACATACACATCAGCAAGGGAAGCAAGTCGTCTGGCAAAATCCTGATCACCTGTTTTTTCTCCTTTTTCAAAACGAGTATTTTCCAGTAATAAGACCTCGCCGGATTTGAGGTCATCTGCCATAAGCATGGCTATTTTACCCATAGTTTGGGGCGAGAAAGACACACCGACACCAAGCAAATTGCTCAAGTGCTGCACAAGGTGCTGTAGGCTGAATCGCTCGCGGTCAAGACTACCATCGGGCTTTAGTTTTTTTTGCGGACGACCCAAATGCGACATTAAAATAACGGCACCACCCTGTGCCAAAATATGTTTAATAGTAGGCAGTGCTGCGCGTATTCGGGTGTCGTCTGTGATGTCATATTTATCGTTGAGGGGTACGTTGAAGTCAACGCGGACTAAGGCTTTTTTATTTTTAAAATTTATATTCATGGTATAGTGATTCGTGATTTGTAACTCGTGATTTGTTGATTCGATACTCGTAACTCGCTAACTCGCAACTCATTGCTACAAAAGTCCGCAAAATTCGTTGGTTTTTATTCATGGATACTAAATTTTGTTTTTCGTTTTCTTGATTTATCTTTGTGGGTAGGAGTAGTGAGTGACGAGTAAAGAGTGGAGAGAAGTATGTTGGGAGAGATATTCTGCGTGTCCACATATTTATCCCGAAAGCTTTCGGGAGGGGGCAATGAGCCGAAAAAGGTATCTGAACCCCGATTCCGATAATTATCGGAATACGGGGTAGGGCTGTAACCTCGTATCACTCAAACGCAACACAGGCTAGAAGCACTACACTACGGATGCCAAACTAAAGCGTTTTTTAAAATAAAAAAAATAGTGTTGTGGTGCGCTAGTGTTGAAGTGTTGTAGTAGGTACTACCGCACCACAACACCACAACACTTCAACACCACAACACATAAATTATGCAATCTACACAAATTATTTGCCCCACGTGTCGTTCTAAATTATTGATTCCGAATGAATTGTTTGCTGATGGTAGTCAGATTGGCTGTCCGGTGTGTCGTACTGTGTTGGAGATAGAAATGCCGCGTAAAGAGCTGCCTGCACCGCAAGCGGAGGAAAAGCCTTTTCAGCCGGAAAAGGATAAGCAATTGGTGATTGTGCCACCGGAGGGGAGTCGTTTGGAATCGTACCGATATAGTCCTTCGGTGATGGAGATTCTTGCGCCGCGTCCGGTATTTAATCCGCGGATGTATCGTCCTTTGTTGTTTGTGGCGGGGTGGTTTGCCTTTGTGTTTTTCTTGTCGGTGATGTCGGCAGGTATGGGTCCGGTGTTGCTATTGTTTTCTATTCCTTTGTTGTTTGTGGGCTTATCTATGCTATATGGTATGTCGAAAACATTGACAGAAAAACAGGATATTGACTTGATAGGCAATCATTTAAAGATAAATAAAACCCGTATTTTTAATTCTGAAAATATTAGTATTCCTTACCACAAAATTGAAAAAATCGGACTGACCCGACCGGGTACTAAGTTGATTTCGACCAACCTAAATAATATGGGTACGCCACGCTCGCCGCGGTATAGCTCCAATGTACCAACGGTGTTTTATGATGGCGGCAAAAAAGCAACCTTGCTGGAATATGTCTCTGACCGCGAAAAGCAGTGGGCAGTGGATTTGCTGCGGGGTTTTGTTCGGGAAGTGGCAGAGGTCGAGGTTGGTTAGTTGGTAGAGTTGATTGAGTTTATAGAGTTTATGGAGTTGATAAAGTTGATTGAGTTTATAGAGTTTATGAAGTTGGTAAAGTTGATTGAGTTTATGAAGTTGGACGGGTTAATGTGAATAGTATTTTAGTAAAGAACCTTCACGTCAGCCTGTTCAACTATAAACTCAATCAACTCAATCAACTCCATCAACTTTATCAACTCCATCAACTCAATCAACTTTCGTCGGGTCGAGTAATAAAAAAGGTATGGGTGGTGCCAATTTCAAGTATTTACCCAAGGGGATTTTATCTTCCTTGATTTCCTTTTTCATATAAGGTGTGAGTATTTTTTTTAGGTCGGCTCTCCATACTGTCCGTTGGTTTTTCATATCTGTCATAATGGATTTGGTTTCGGTTTTGGTGAGGAGCAGCTCGTGGAATGTTTTGACTTCCTTTTCTATCGAGGTATATTGTTTTTGCATATTACGCAACTCGCGGCGACAAGCCATGAGGGCTTTTCTATTGGCTTGGTCTATGGCTTTGCAGTCAGCTTGTTTGGCTTTGAGTTGTTGATTAAAATCGGTCACTTGTTTTCTCAAGCCTGCGATTTGTGTTTTGTCAGTCTGATTCATGGCTGCTTCGAGTGCCTTCCTGTGTTTGATGACTATGGGCAATACAGATGTCTTACGATATTCCTTTAGCTGCTTCGAGAGTGCTTTGCGATCTTCTTCGCTTATATGCTTGTCCTTTTTCCTATTTTTGCGTTCATCAGCAAGGCTTTTTTTGTAGAGCTTATTAAAGGTGTTGACTTCTTTGAGTTTTAGTACGTCACCCAACTCTGCACGACGTGATTTCATCAGGTTTTGCATCACTTGTTGTTTGCTTTTCGGGTTGTTGAATTTTTGTTTTTGGGTGCTTTGGATTTCATCCTCATATTTGAGTACAATACGCTGTACACGCTCAAAATCTGCCGGGTCGAGTTGCATACTATCTTGTACGCTTTGCAAGGCAGCCTCCGCAAGATTATTATTTTTGGGCGGTATATCGCTTAACGGTTTTTTTTCTGTATCCGGTGTAGTACAGGCATTTATGAACAAAAAGAGAAAAAATATGTAAAATAATTTAAATATGTAATTCATGGTTTTTGATTTTAAATTTCGCTTCAAAGATAGAGTTTTATTATACTTTTTAAGGAAAAATACAGCACTTGATGTCTCGGGTACTACTTGTTTTAACAAGTTTTATAATTTTTTTGTCATTTTATTTTTTTGTTTGTTAATAGTTTGTTAAGTTTGTGACATAAAAGAAACCAAAATAGGAATGTTTGACATGTAATTATCATTCACTATAAACATTAAATTTTAAAATCATTTCGAAACCTGTCTTACCCAACAGGTATTTTATTTCAAAAAAATTATGATAATCACATTGAATATAGTGTGATTTATAATTTAAATACCTCATTCAGCGAGTGCATTTCATCCAAATACAATTTTCAAAATATACCTTTTCAAAAAATACTACATTGTACTTGCTCAATTTGATATGTTATCTCAAACATTTCATGTTTTGTGATAAAAAATATATTTTTTGTCTGTTATTATTTAATATTTTTACAGATAAAATATAAATAAAATTAACTACATTTGCGCCTGATATGAATATTTTATTTATTGATAATAAAATTAAGAAGAATATATTTTTTGATATAAAGATAATCAAATATATATTTTTCGTATTAATCATCCAATCTTGTGCAGAAAACTCAAACGATAACACACCTTTGACGAATCCTGAGGCAAAGGCAGTTAATCAAGCAGTTGACAATACGTCTGAACTGACACCAACTCAAAAAAGAACCCAAGAAATACTGGCAAATACCCGCCCGAATACACTGTACAGCCCTTACCAACCAACAAAACGTACCAATGACGGTACCATTCCTAAAGAGATAGAACAACGATTGATTAAGCAAGGCGAAGAAACGTTTGCTTATTTGCAGACTTATGATTTGGAGGCATTGGATATGTATGCACCAAGAGTTGAGGAAATGGAAGCCTATTATAAGGTGTTTAATCCAAATGCTTTTCAGATAAAATGGAATTTTTTTGAAAAAAATTATATTCAAGACGGTTTAAATTTTGGAGATAATTTGGAATATGACCAAGATTTAATTAGGCGTATCAGTGCAAGAGCGGCAGTATTACGAGCAAGGTCTTTGAGTCTGACAAAAGAAAGAGTGAAAATTGATGATAAAGTAGAAATCAATAAGATTTATATCAAACCCTCAAAACGACATAATGACATGTATGATATACATGTACGCTTTAAAAAGAAAGATATAGAAGAGTATTACGAAGTAGTGAATGAAGCATGTTGGTTGACGGATAGGACTTGTATTAATACTCAATCATGGAAATTTTTGGGTAAATATATACCTTATACTGATAAATACATTGACAGTGAATTGAATGTCCGTGAGGGGGCTTCATTTTAACTAAAATATTAAAAACTATTGACGATTAACTATATATAAAAATACAATTAAATTTTTATCACTAACCAATTTTAATTAAATTCATTTGTAAACACAAAATCAAATTTTATGAAAAAAATACTATCTATTTTAGTGCTAATAGCAGCCTTTTGTATGACGGGCTTTGCTCAGTCAGCACCCAAAACTGCCAAGAAGGCTATGTTGATGGGTGATAATGCTCAAGTAAAAGATGTCAAAACAGGTGAGGTACTTAGAGTGGCTAAAGCTACTAAGCAAGTTCCCGCTGTAAACGGCACCATTCAAATGAAAAGAAATGGTGTCAGTACACCTTCTAACAACACGACCAATCCTGCTAATAATGGCAAAGGATTCAAAAACATGAAAGAGGTAAGAGAAATGACGGCTCCTGAAATGCAAATGAAGGAAGGTACTAAAAAACCTGCCGTTGTAGGAAAAGCGGGTGAGCCGGCTAAGAATATGAAAAAACCTGAGAACTGCCAGAATGTGATAAAGCAAAAAGGTGCTGCTCAATCATCGACGAATTTTAAACCCAATTCATCATCGAAAAAACAGAGCAGGGTAATACCAAAAAATATTGTGATACTCAAAGAACAATAAAAAATCATTTTACCCAAACATATAAAAGAAATATAGTTTTTCTTTCTTTGATATGTTGATACTAAACTAAATCGTTTAATTAAATGAAATCCAATTCTAAAATAAAGAATGCTATGAAAAAAAATAATTTTATAATATCCTGTTTTGTCTGTTGTATGATGTTGTTTTCTGTACAAGGCATCTTTGCACAAGGTACGATAGGTGAATATACCGGAGGAACTGCTACCGGTGGTTTTGACTCCGGTTGTGGCTACCCTGATGCAGGAGGTGTAGCTGTTGGGGCTACAGATGCGACACTTGCTGGAAATACATGTGGAAGTGCCTTTGATGTTGCTCACAATGGACTAGTTGAAACCGCAGATGGTTTCGACATCACTGGTTTTACATTATCGAATTACGATATTGATACAGAAGCTGCCTATGGCTTTAGGATTTTTTATGGTCCTCAGAATAATTGTTGTACTATCTGTTTAGATGCTATGCTTGACCTTGGACAAGATACTCCTTGTGGTAATTTTGGACCGCAAGCTGATTTATCTTCTTTCGGTTATCCTGTTCCGGCTAATTATGGAGAGGATATTTTTGGAGTAGATGTAGTTCCTTACGCAGATATGTGCCCAAATACAGAATATTTTGTACAGTATCAGTTTATTACAGCAACAGCTGTTGATTTAACTGACCCTGACGGCAACTTCTGCGCGATGGATGATGCTTTAATTACTAATGCAGGAACACAGACCGCTGTAAGTACAATAGTAGCTCCAGGTACGAGAGATCCTATCGTTATCAATTCTACTACATTGACAGCAGCAGCAGCAGCCGATTGTGGTGCTATTGATGTACTTTTAGACTTTACTGCGGATATTACTGCGGGTTGTACTGTTTCTTTTGGTACATGTTCACAAGGTTTGGAATTTGAATTTAGAGCTGCTTTGGCTTGTGCTGATGGTACTACTTTAGACATCACTACTGGTCCTTTATTAGATGATCCAATGGCATGTTTTACAGGTGCTGCATTTGGAGCGCAAATTTCACTTGGTTCAGCAGCAGATGTTTGTGCTATATTAGCTTGCGATCCTGCGGCTAGTTTAGAACTATACGCAACTTATACTTTTTGTGAAGCAGATGATATAGTAGGTGATGGTAGTGGTAATGATGAAGCGGTGATGTCTGTTTCTATTGCCTCTATCTTAGCTGATTTTGATGCAGCAATGTGCTGTAATGTAGTTGCAGCCTGCCCTGAGTTTAATGCTCAAACTTATGGACCTATTTGTAATGGATATGATATTTGTATTGGTTATATAGATACAGACCAAGATGGTATTGGAGATGCGGGTGAAGACCCAACGGGTATCATGATGACCGTAGCGGATGGTTTGGCAACTTCTACGGCACAAGCACCT
>CALIZI010000191.1 GCA_938028705.1 uncultured Saprospiraceae bacterium
GGGACTTTATTAGATTTTTACAAAAAATAATTAATTACATGTTTTGTTTTATTAATAAAATTCATTCAATTGATTATCAATGAGTTACGATTGTAAACCTAATTTCCCAATTCCCTAGTTCCCATTTTGTCCAAAGTCCAAATTTTTATTAAAATGTAAAAAAATATAACGTGAATGTTTTTTAATAATAATTTAAAAATATAATTATTTTCAATAAACACCTTCACGTCCTATCGCTCCTTTTACATTTTAAATTTGATATTTTACATTTTACATTTTTCAAACATGGATTTAAGTAAATTAGTAGCCATTAGTGGCAAACCGGGTATTTTCAAGATGCTCAACAATAAAAATAACGGCATGATTGCCGAAAATCTGGAAACCGGTAAAAAAGGATTCTTCTCGACGCGCAGCTATCAGTTTACGCCATTAGAATCCATTTCCATATATACTACCGATGAGGAAGGCGGTGCGGTACTCAAAGATGTTTTCGTCAAAATGCTGGAAGGTGATACACCGCCTGACGTAAAAGCACCCAACGACGAACTACGGGCATACCTCACCAAATTGCTACCCAATCACGACCAAGAGAAAGTCCATAACAGCGACATCAAAAAACTCATCAAGTGGTTTACTTTTCTCAATGAGCGCGATTTGCTGACTATCGAAGACGAGGAGGAAGATAAAACTGACGAGGAAGAGTAGTCAACTCAAGTTGCAGTTGAGTAAATTCCAAATCTCAATAAAAAACACGTTAAGTAATGAGACAAAAATAAACTAATAATATTTGAACCACTAAGTCCACAAAGTGTTTCTAAATAATTAATAGTGAATTTCTTACACTATCTTAGTTTTCTTACTTCGTCTATTCGACATTCGTGTTCTTAGTGCGCTTAGTGGTTAAGATATTTTTATCCAACTACTTAAAATTGGAATTTGGTACTTGTTTTTTTGGAATTTACAATTGCCCGAAACTTTTTATACGGTCAATTTGTTATACGTTTATTGCATAGCAATATTCGTATCTTTTTATCTAATCTTAGAAAGCATTATCTAATGAAACAGTTATGTTATCTGCTGTTTGTACTGTTATGTGCAAACAATTCAACCCCAATTTACGCTACCACTACATCCTTTGGCGACGATGACATTCATTACAAAGCCAGTATTTCTGTTGAGACTTTCACTTTTGAACGCAACAAAAATAATGTTGGTCAACCTTTTACAGTCACACAGCAAACAAAAGAAGCCATAGTAGCTGATAAGGAAAATGTTACCTATCACAATGCTTTGTTTTTTGATAATGAATCCGAAATCGGAAAAGTCAAAGCCACTTCATATAAAAAACGTCCGGTATATATCAGCTCCGCTACCAGTGCCTACGAATCGGAAGGTATCTTTCATTCTGATGCCAAAATTCATACGGTTTCCTTTCCGCTTACGCAAGATGTACCCACTTATTTTGAGGCAAATGTGGAGTACAAAGATGCCAAGTATCTTCCGTCTGTATATTTTCATACCTTTTATCCGATTCGGAAAAAGCGAATTATTGTAGAAGTACCTAAGTGGCTGGATGTCGAAATCAAAGAATTTAATTTTGATAAAGCTGAAGTCAAAAAGCAGGTGAAGGAAGAAAAAAATACAACGATATATGAGTTTGAAATGACCGAACTCGAAGCCCGCGAGCGCGAGTCCAATTCCGTTGGACCTTCTTACGAATTGCCGCATGTACTGATCCTCTGCAAATCGCTCGAAGAAGGCGGTAAGAAAAAACGCCTGTTGGCTTCCGTAGATGATTTGTATGGTTGGTATCACAGCCTTGTCAAACAGGTCAATAATGACCCCGATGCACTTCGCCCGACAGTCGAAAAACTCATAGCACCACATAGCGACGACCAAGCAAAAATCGAATCCATTTACTACTGGGTGCAAGACAATATCAGGTACATTGCATTTGAGGATGGCATTGCCGGATTTAAGCCCGCCGCCGCGCAAGATGTATTCGACAAACGCTATGGTGACTGCAAAGGCATGTCCAATTTGCTCAAAGAAATGCTCGACATCGCGGGCTACGATGCCCGACTGACTTGGTTGGGAACACGCCGCCTGGCTTACGATTATTCCACCCCTTCGCTATCGGTGGACAATCACATGATTTGTACCTTGATGAAGGACGGCAAAAAGATTTTCCTTGATCCTACCGAGACGTATAGTCCTTATGGTGAGTTTGCACATCGCATTCAAGGACAGCAGGTTATGATTGAAAATAATGATACTTACGAACTTGCTGAAATTCCCGAATTGAGTGCCGAACACAATAAAACCGTCAAGAAAATAGACCTCAAATTGGAAGCTAATACATTAAAAGGTCATGCCCGATATGAGTATTTTGGTGAAGCCAAAACGGAACTACACTACGCCTACCACGGCACCGGAAAAGACCGCCAAGAAGAAGCCTTGAAAGATTACATTTCGCGGCGCGATAAAAACCGTCGTGTCAGTAATATCACCTCTGCCAATTTTGATGACCGCAAAAAACCACTTCGCATTGAGCATGATTTTGAATGGGATAATCAGGTACTCGAAGCCGGTGAAGAGCAGTACATTTCGATAGATTATCAGCAAGCATTCACACGCGGTGAAATGGAAGAGGACAGAAAAAGCGACTACGCCTTCGGCTATCGTTTTGTGGATATTTTTGACATTACTTTCCAATTACCTGATGAATATGCAGTCATTTATTTACCGGAAAATGTGGACGTATCGCACCCCGATTTTGATATAAAAGTCACCTTCACCCAACACCCCGACCGCATTGAATACCGCAAAGAACTCGCTATCAAAAATGCCATTGTCCGTAAAGCAGATTTCCCCGAATGGAACAAAGCCATTCAAGCCCTGAAAGCAGCCTACGATGATAGAATTATTTTGAAAAAGAAATAAACATGTTAGAAATTTAAAATGTAAAATAATAAATTCAAAATGTAAAAGTGTCGATAGTACGCGAGTGAAATATTTTTAAATTAATAATTTTTAATAATTTGAAAATTAATTAAATAAAAAAGAAATTACTATCATTTCACGTTATACAACTTTTACATTTTACATTTATTATTTTACATTTTACATTTCAAAAATTAACACCATTAACCATTAAAAAATTAACCATTAACTACTATTTCCTATGAATTTCAAATCTATAATGATTGTCTTGCTATTGGTTTTCAATATAGCGGGCAATGCTTCATTACATGCTCAAAAAAAATCTAAAAAAGCGACTAAAAGAGCAGCCAAACAAGCCCAAGTGGAGCAGGAACGTCTTGACTTGGCATACATTGACAGCCACGAAGGATTCTCTGCAACGGAAGTACCCGAAGCATGGCAAGACGAATCTGCCGTTATACTTTGTGTGAGTACCAATTTTATTTATACCAAAGAAAAAACAAAAAAGATAAGTGTGCGCGAGATGGTACGTAAGCGCATCAAATTGCAGGACAAAGCGGCGGTTGAGGATTTTTCGGAGTTTTATTATGTCAATGCCAGAAGTAGCTCCATTGGTTTCAATATCATCAAACCTGATGGTCGTGAGATTAAGGTCAGTTCGTCCGAAGCTGTTGAAGTGGAGACCGAAATCCCGACGATATTCCGTGCGTACAGCCGTACTATTGCGTACAAAAAACTGGCGATTCCGGGCTTGGAAATCGGCGATATTATTGACTACGCTTATGTGTATGATGCTGATAAATATCCTACCGGACCCGATATATTCGACCCTGTTCTGATGACTTTGCCGAATAAATATCCGACGGTGAAACAAATCGTGGATTTCAAGGTCAATAATGGTTTTTACCTCAACTTCAACTCGTATAATGATGCCCCTGAATTGAAAAGTGTAGCATTGAAAGCCGAGGATAAAACCAGTAAAAGATACGATGATTTCAAACGCTACCGCTTTACGGATGATATGCGCGAAAAGGAAATTGATGAAAGATGGCATTATGAGTATCGCTCATTGCCCACTATCAAATTTCAAGTCTATTATTTCCCACCACGATTTGCCTATGCAGCTGATGAATGGGTGTATTTTGTTGGTCAGCCGGGAGAAGCCAAAAAGAAGGTGTCCAAAAGTGACATCAGGTCAAAAATGAATAAGGTTTTTAAAAATGCGAACACTTTTTATGGTACAAAAATTTTGGAATATTTAAAAAAATATCATAAAAAAGAAAGTGATAAAAAGAAACTCGTAGAGTTGACGTATTATTATTTTAGGCATATCGTAGCGGCTTATCCGGGTTTTCAGATGTCGCCCGAAGCCAGAAGTAGCAGATACTTTGATGGTGAGATTAACGATGTAATGTTTGCGTTGACTTTAAAGCAGGTGTTCAAGAAAAAGGGTATTGACTATGACATCAATTACCTCACGCCCCGCACCATAGGTACAGTGGATGAAGTGTTGTTTCCTGCCGAATTAAGCGTGTTTATTACTGCCAAAACAGGTAAAGAAAATATCGTACTGACCAATTTTGAAGCATGCACGAACATGGGAGATATTCCATTTTATCTTGAAGGCACCGCACCGCTTGACAAGCACAAATCGCTTGGCAAATACCTTGACGGTGACAATATTCGTACAAGTGATTATGCGTCCAATAATGTTGCCACGCAAACCACCGCCACGCTCAATTCTGCCATGGATGCCATGACAATTGACCGCCGTACTACCGCTACCGGACACAACCGCGATTATTACTGGTCGAATACGCTGGTCGGCTCGGACTACCTTGCCAAAGAGCATCAAAAATATCCCGTTACTATGTATCAACAGGTATTTTATTTTAGCTATACGACTAAAGAAAATAGGAGACGAAGTGCTGCCAAACAAAATGAGGTGACGAAAAGCAGGAAAGAGGAAAACAAAGAGCGTATGGAGTATTTGGAGGAGTTGGTCGGTGGTGCGATTGGCGCAGAATTGACGAGCTACGACCACTTTGAAATCATACAAGACGGCAGGTATCACGATAAGCCGGAATACATCTACGAAGAGACTTTTACGCTGAAAGATTTTGTACAAAAAGCAGGTGGAAATTATATCGTTGAAGCCGGAAAACTCATTGACCAGCAGTTTCAAGTAAAAGAAGATATGTTGGAACGAAATTATGATATTTATATGCGTAGCGCACGCTCTTACGATAATACCATCACATTCACGATACCCGAAGGCTATACGGTACAAGGCGTGGAAGCCCTCAATATCAATGCGGAAAACGACACCGGATTTTTTAAAAGTACCGCAACAGTCGAAGGCAATCAGCTTATCATTGAGACGAATAAAGCCTATAAAAATAATTTTGAACCCAAAGACAACTGGGATAAAATGGTCGCTTTTCTGGATGCCGCTTATCAATTTACGCAGCAAAAAGTGGTCTTGAAAAAGGGGGAGTAATCGAAAATAAATTTCCTCAAAATAGTAAAAACGCCTTTTCAATTTATGTTGAAAAGGCGTTTTTATATTTTCATCCATTTAATATCATTCAAGCACAAACAAATCATCCATCGTCACCTCATTCTGCACAAGCGACATGGCGTGTGAATTTTTCTCCAATCCGTAGGTCGTTATCATGGTCAGAAATACGGCTTTTTTTGTTTGTGTTTCTTGTTTGAATGTGCCGATTTTATTTCGGAGATTTTCGGAGTATGATTTTGTAATCTTGTAAGGATGAATAGAGTATTTGACCTCGCAAAGATTAATCACCCTGTCGCGTCGGTCAATCAGCAAATCCACTTGTGCGCCATCGGCAGATTGCTTACTTTTCCACGATACCGTATGACTGATAATGCCACAAACTCAGATTTACCGCTTGCCATGACTTTATCCAATTGCCTGATTTCCTTTTTTCTACCGATAATGCTGTTCATACATTAGTATTTTTTAGCAAAATAAGGAAAAAAATACACTTGTGGCTAAAAATTAAAATAAAATTAGCCATAAGTTTATTTTTTTAGGACTTATGGCTGAAAATATAGATTCTCTTCACAAAAAAAAAACTCAAGGGTGTGACGGTTTAATTGTTGAATATTATTTTTTCTTAAAAAAAAAATGCAATTTTGTGTTTCGTAAAAACAAATTTATTCAATCAAATAAAAGTCATAGCTAATGATCAATAATGTATTTGAACGAACAGTGGAACGGGGAGTAAAAGCAGGTTTTATTGAGATTGATTATGATAATGAACGTGTTACATATTTTTGCAAACAAGACTTTAATACTTCTTATAAAAATCCGGAAGAAAAAATAAGGGCAGCATACTTAACGGAACTTGTTTTAGATTATAAATACCCTAAAAATAGAATTGATTTTGAAGTAAAAACCAAACCGGATAAGGATAGGATAGATATTATTGTTTATGAGGATGATGAATGTAAATCTCCTTACCTGATTATTGAAACGAAAAAAGACGGAATCTCGGATAATGAATTTCAAGAAGCTATCGAACAAGCCTTCAGATATGCTAATTACAAAAGAGCTCCTTATGCAATTGTAGTTGCGGGTATTACCAGAACAGCTTTTGATACTTTGGGGTTTAAGGCTGATGAAAGGCAAAAAAATGTTATTTCGGATATTCCGGTTAAATATGGTAAAGCTCCAAAGTACAAATTTAAAAAAGGAGATGAAAATAATGAGTTACGTGTTGTATTCAGAGAGGATTTAATAAATACATTGAATAAAGCCCAAAGTACAGTGTGGCAAAGTGGTAAACTTGCCCCTACAACAGCATTTGATGAGGTATCAAAATTATTATTTTGTAAATTGAAAGATGAAAAAGACACCACAAAAAACAGTTATTACAATTTTCAAATCGGTACGAATGAGACAGAGGAGGAAGTGTTTGATAGGGTCTCAAAAATTTACCAAGAAGCCATAAAGGATGACCCGCTTGTTTTTAAAGAAGGTATCAATTTGACTCCGGCAATTGTGTATAATGTAGTCGAACATTTGCAACAATTGTATTTGACCAATATTGACCTTGATACGAAAGGTGTAGCTTTTGAATTATTTATGAAGGATTTCTTCATAGGTAAAATGGGGCAGTATTTTACACCTCGCCCCGTAGTGGAGTTTTGTACGGCTTTATTAAATCCACAAAAATCAGATAATATCATTGATCCTTCTTGCGGTAGTGGTGGGTTTTTGCTTTATGCAATGGATAATGTCAGAAAATTTGTCTATGATAATTACGATGAAATGGAGGCATGGAAACATTGGCACAACTTTGCAGTAAATAACCTTTACGGCATCGAAATCAATGACCAAATTGCACGTGTCTGTAAAATGAATATGATTATCCACGATGACGGACACAGTAATATTATAGGAAAAGATGCACTGGAAGATTTTGTACAATTACAAAAATTCAATAAAGATTTTCAAGAAGACTTTTTTGACATTGTGTTTTCAAATCCACCTTTCGGAGCAAGTGTAAAAAAGAAAGAGGTTAAATATCTGGATCTTACATTCACGAGTTGAAAAACACTATTTTTATAATTAATTATCCCCCTCTATCGGTTATGTTTAACCACCACTTAGGGGTCATTTGTTGATATTGGGTTTGTTCGACACCGAGTAGCTTCAAAACTTGTTGCTGTTTTTTGCCGATTCCTTTAATTTGATGTTTCCAGTCCTGCTCATCTGTCAACAAAACACTCAACATGATTACGCTATTAAAACAAAATTTAATATTTGACCAAGTTGGTTTTGAGGTTTTCATACCTTGCGGTAAAATAGGCAAATCAGCAATGCCTTGTGCGACCATGTTTTTCCTGATTTTCCTTTCTATAAGAGCAACAAGCATCAGGGCAATAATGTAAAGAAATAACATAGCTTCAATACGTTCCGGTTTTTTCAAAAACACCGGTGCCACTTCTAAGACAGATTTCAAAGAATTGAATCTTTTCTCCAAATAGGGTTGATTTTTATAGTGCTTCAATACCTCTACTCCTTGTAGTTCTGTATTGGTGACTAAGGGAAAAATTCCGTCCTTATTAGCGGCTTTTGTTATCGCTAATTCATTGATTGAATACTTGATTTCGTAGCTAATTATGGTCTTTTCTATCCATTTTGTATTTGGTCCGGGTCGCCCTCTTGTTAATTGTTTTTTTATGACTTGCTCTTTTGCAATCAATTCTATATCAAAGAATTGGGCGGTTTTACCCAAGCCTTTCTCTATCGCTTTTTTAATTTGCTCTTCTGTTTTTAAATAAAACCGATTCAGTCTGGGTTTCAATTCTTCCAAGAATTGTTGTGCTTGATGTATTTTTGCCGTTCTACGTTGTTTGTCTTGTATGGCTTTTGCGCTGCTGTGTACCCATAGTAATCGAAAATCCTCCTTTGTTTTTGAAATTTCTTTAATCCGGTAAACGATATGTTCCCCCCGTTTTCGACTATTTTCTATCCGATAAGCTTCTTCCCAGTTACAGGGTAAATCTTCGCTGTTTTGGTCTGTTATTTCACTTAGTTTTTTATAAAAATCTTGTACCTCCTTTCTCGTAGCCGGCAAAATACTTATAAATAAGCCCCCGGCTCCAGCTATAAATTCTAAATTCTCTGTACTACTTAACTTGCTATCGGCTATGTAAATAAAGTCCTCCCGATTCAGTAACTCTCGTATAGCCTGCCAATTGACCTTATGAGTTTGGTCATCGCTTTTATTGCCACTATACAATTGGGCTAACAGCGGAACATATCCATCTCCACTTACACTTAAACCAAATACCAGTTGCTTACAATCCGGACGATGATCTTTATTGTAGCCTTCTGTCAAAATAATCTCGCTCCCCCTAGCTTGGTTGCGTTTATAAGCACCTTTAAAAGTAATACTTGTCGTATCATTGTGCATAATATCTGTGCAAATATCATGTATAGCAATTGCCTGACCACTTAATTCACTCAATATAGTATGTCGGTTGCTTTCATATATAGCATCCAAAGTACTACCTAATCGCTTATCATGAAACTTGTGCGATTCTTTCCCAAACTCCCCGATACCATCTGTATAGCCTCCTAACCAATCCGATACCTCATACAGTGGAAGCGGACTATCTAATAGATTCAACAATAACACATTGACTACTTTACCATGAGATATTTCCTCTTTACCTGATGATATATGCGAATCTATCAGTTCTACTATCCCTAATTCATCAATAAAATGTTGTGCTATCGGAATTATTCCTAATTTTGTAATTACTGCTTCTTTCACAAAGCAAAGTAATTACCTTTTTTTTAATTATTAAAATTACAAAGGACAACTCGTGAATGTCAGCTGGATGGTTTTGATTTAGCAAAAAATGCACAAGGTATCACCAAACAATCACAAAAAACAGAAATTTTATTTATCGAAAGGTGTATAGAGTTTTGTAAATCCAAAACAGGTAGAATTGCTATCGTACTACCCGCAGGCGTACTCACCAATACCTCATTACAACACATCAGAGATTACATCCTTACAAAATGCCAATTACTTGCCTGTTTTTCCCTGCCCGAAAGTGCTTTTAGTCACTTTGGTGCCGGTATCAAATCATCCGTATTGTATCTACGGAAGTATGGAAAAAATGAACAGCCGATGAATGATTATCCGATATTTATGGCAATTGCCAAACATATCGGGATTGATGCAACGGGTAGAGAAGAAGAAAATGAATTGATGAATGGCAAGGAAAGTTCTGTTTTAAATCAATTCAAGATTTATGAAAAATCGCCTCAGACTTACAAAAGAACCTCCAATTGCTATCGTATTTTACTTTCCGATATCAAAAAAGAAGGACCTCTCAACGCAACGAGATATACTTGGAAACCGAAGTTCAAAAATCCGACGGATACCATAAAAAGCATAGCGGATATAATTGATATAAAAGAAAAACCTTCAAGTTCGAAAAATGAATACGAGCATTACGCCCTTATCCGAATGGACGAACTCCCAAACAATCCTGTTACGATTGACAATATAATTTATTGCATGGGAAATGAAATTGAGGGAAATCTGAAAATTGTAAAATCCGGAGATGTTATTTTGGCGCGGTTAGGACCCAGTATGATGAACAGGAAAATTGTTGTTGTTCCTAAAATGAATAGAAAAGTTAAACATATTTTGGCTTCCCCCGAATTTATTATCATCAGACCACATCACCCGGAAGACAGTTTTTATATTGCGGGTATTTTGCGAACAGATTTAATGCTTCGATATATGTACTCCAAAACAAGAGGCGGCACCCCAAGCCGATACAGATTAAGCGAAGATGATTTTTCAACTTTAGGTTTCCCCATTGCAGATAAAAAAATAAGAGCGAAAAAGAGCAAAGAATTTGAAAAAGCATTGATAAAATATGACAGTGCTATAAAAAAGGCAGAGAAAGAACTTATTGAATCTCATAAAAATATACAAGACGATTTATAAAAAAATCCCCGGTAGTGCTACACATGTAATGCTGTAACCACGAAGGACACAAAGAACACAGAGGTCGAATAAACGAAGTAAGAAAACTAAGATAGTGTAAGAAATTCATTATTAAACACTTAGAAATACTTTGTGAACTCTGCGTCTGTTCGACTTTCGTGTCCTTTGTGTACTTCGTGGTTCAATAGCATTACATCCACTACACTACCAAATCCCCGACAGTCCAAGCCATCGAGGATTTTGTATTTCGTTATTTCTGTTTATCGTCTGTCGTCAAAAAGGATAATCATTCGCTTCAATCACCTTATCTGCTACCGTGCGGCGTGCAGCCTTCACATTCACAGGCGTATATTGTGCAAATTTTCGGATACCCTTCAACATCAACATCAGTTCATCACCTTCCGAGAATGAGCAAAGCGCATCCTTCGCAAATTTAGCGATGCGGTCTGTGGTATCAGTCATTACTACTTGCAGGACAGCTTCATCGGCGGTCACATCACGACCCATATCCTTGAGTTTTGATACACGCAACAAGGTTGACTCTGCCGTAAAAATATCAATCATCATATCGGCAATATTCATCATAATTTCCTGCTCGTGCTTGAGGTGGAGTTTGCCGTCCATTTGCGATTTTACGGCTGCGCCTACGACCATCAAAAAGGTCTTTTTCAGACCTGCAAGTGCATGTTGCTCGTTGGCATAATTGCCTGTAAATGCCACACCGTTTGCGCCTGATACCAATTCCTTTTGTACTGCCAAAGCCGGATTCGTCAGGTCAAGGTGTCCTTTCATGGCACGTTTCATCAATTGATTGACGGAAAGCAAACGATTGATTTCATTCGTACCTTCATAGATACGATTGATCCGCGAATCGCGGTATGCTCGTGCCGCACCAAGCTCTTCCGAAAAGCCCAAACCACCATGAATCTGTACCGTTTCGTCCACCGTATAATCCAAGACTTCCGAGCCGAGTACCTTCAAAATAGCACATTCGATAGCGTACTCTTCGGCGGCTTCGAGTTTGGCTTTTTCGCGCTCCATGCCGTCGGCTACGAGGGCTTTGATTTTCGATTGAAGCATTTGCGAAGCGCGATATTGCGCCGATTCGAGTACGTAACTGCGAATGGTTTGTTCGGCAAGTTTATATTTTATCGCGCCAAAACTCGCAATCGCTGCGCCGAATTGTACACGCTCATTGGCATAAATTGCTGCCATTTTGAGGTTCTCTTTGGCTGCCCCAAGCGATAGTGCGCCCAATTTGAAACGCCCGACATTCAAGACATTAAAAGCAATTAAATGTCCTTTTCCTTTTTCGCCTAAAATATTTTCAGCGGGTACTTTGGCATTTTCAAAAAAGACCTGACGGGTGGACGAACCTTTTATACCCATCTTGTCTTCCTCGGCGCCAAGCGTCAATCCGTCAGTATTTCTATCCACGATAAATCCAGTAAAATGTTCGCCGTCTATTTTTGCAAAAACAATAAATACATCTGCAAAACCGGAATTGGTAATCCACATTTTCTGACCGTTCAAAATATAATGTTTGCCATCTTCACTTAGTACCGCTGTTGTCTTAGCCGCAAGTGCATCCGACCCCGATCCGGGTTCTGTCAGGCAGTAACAAGCCTGCAATTCACCCGTACACAGGCGCGGCAGATATTGTTGCTTTTGCTCCTCCGTTCCAAAGTACAAAATCGGTAACATACCAATGCCTGTATGTGCTGCAAAGGACACTGAGAAAGAGCCCGTTCTGCCCACTTCTTCACATATCAATGTGTTGGTATTGGTCTCCAGATTCATACCGCCATATTCTTCCGGTATATGTGAGGAGAGCAAGCCCAATTCGCCGGCTTTTTGCAGCATATCAACAGCAATATCGTTCTCCTGCTTTTCGATTTTTGCTATATTTTTGTGAATGTCATTATACACAAAATCCTGACAGGTCTGACGAATCATCTGCTGCTCCTCGTCCATTTCTTCGGGGATAAATATGCTGTCCGGGCGTGTTTCGCTGATAAGAAATTCGCCGCCTTTGAGGATTTTCTGTTGTTCTAATACTTCTGCCATTATATAGTAATTAGTGATTAGTTTTATATTAAAAAAAATATCTTGACAATATTAAATTAAAAATTTAATAATGTATTAATTTCTTAAAATCAGAAATCTATTTCCGATTTTTAGGTCAAATGGGGGCGCGATTCGTTTTTGTACCCATGCTCATTTTAATTTTTATTCAATAATGGACGGCATTGGGCTTGAATTTGGGCTAAAACTCGTCTGACATTTTCAAAATCTACCGATGAGCTCATATTTTCCGACAACGTTTAAATGTCTGACGAGTTTTAGCCCAAATTCGGAAAAAATATTCCATCCTAAACACAAATACATTATTATTATTTTAAAATGTATTATTATTAGGTTAATTTAAAATTCGTAAAATATTGATAATCAAGAATATTAGTGGGTGCAAAAACGAATCGTACCCGGTCATATATCAAATTCAGAGTGAAGCATCTTTTATGTTAAACAAAAATTTAATATTGTAAATATATTGTATAATTAAAAATAAATTATTAATAAATGTTTTTTATCATAAAAAATAAATAATGTCGATAATATTCATTCATTCACCATTTCAGCATTATCTCATTTCAACATTATCGCATTCTAACATTAATTAGACGTGAAAATGTAAAAAAGCAATGCACGCATTGTATTTAAACGAAAAAAAAGTTAAAAGGTTTGTGGTAAGTAATATTGTTATGTATTTTGTTTTCGATTCATCAACAAATTCTACATGTCAACAAATCAAGATAAGCTTTTTGCATTGGTCAAATCACTCACCAAGGCGGAGAAGGCGCACTTCACGAAGTATGCCCGCCTGAGTGCCGTAAAGGAGAAACCGGATTATTTGAGGTTGTTTGATTTTTTGTATCGACAAGATACTTATAATGAGGAAGCGGTAAAAAAGCACTTTAAAGGGGAGCGATTATTGGAGCATTTTTCGCGGAAGAAAAACCAATTGGTTAGCAAAATTATAGATAGTCTTGGCGTATTATACGAAGGGAAAACGGCAGAAACGGATTTGCGCCGTCAGATGAATCAATTGCCTGTACTGTACGAAAAAACTGTTCAGGAAAAATCATTACTCAAAGAACTTGAAATCCGTGTAAGGGCAATGAAAAAACAGGCACAAAAAAATGAGTGCATCAATGTGTTGATTGAGCTATTTGATTGGGAAAAACTGGTCATTATCCGTCAGGATAAAAAAAGTAAAGAACGGGAAATTAAGGCGCTTATAGCGGAGCAGGAAACATTACAACATGCACTAAATCAAGAACTTAACCTTCGTAATATCTATTGGGAAGCCTTCCATATATTGACGAGGGATATAGAATTGGAAAGGGTAGAAAACAGAGCCAGATTCGGGCAACTTATGGAATTTCCGTTGAGTATTAAAAAAGTAGATACGCTGACTTCAAGGGCTAAAAAATATTATTATTTTCTGACGAGCAGTCATCATCGGATACATGGAGAAGCCGACATTGCCTATACTCATGCAAAGGAGTTGATAGATATATATGAGCGGGAAGAAAAAACGCAGGGCTACCTCAATACAGTGGATTATAGAAACCAGTTGTGTTATTATATGATAACGTGTAGTCGTGCCGGAAAATTTGAAGACTATCCAACAACTATTGCCAAATTACGTGCCTTGTATGACACAGCGGGAGGAGATAAAGTGTTATTTAATGTGATGAGTTTTTTGGGACTGAAATATTACCTCAATACCTATCAGTTTGATGCTGCAGCCAACCTTTCAGACGATATTGACCGACATTGGGAAGGGCTGTTACCTGTGATTAAGAAGCGTCGCCAATTGGCATATTGTTATAATATGGCTGTGGCATATTGGCTGTCGGGCAAGCCCGAAAAAGCAGTCACATGGTTAAGTAAAATTCTTAATTTTGAAGGTGTAGAGGAAGGGCAGCGCATTATTCTTTTTGCGCGACTTATCCAACTGCCCATATATTACGATTTTAATGATGATAATTTGGATAATCGTATCGAATCTACTCGTCGCGTACTCTCCAAGCATGACCGCCTGGGTGAATTTGAATCGCTCGTCATTCGATTTTTCAGAAAATTAATTCGCATCAGTTTTGATAAAGAACAAAGGCAGGAACATATCCAAGATTTTCACCAAAGCCTGATAGCGATTGAAAAAAATAATACGTCCACACCACATGGACTGGAAGAACTGATAGTGTGGTGCGAAAGGAAACAGGCTTGAAATATTTGCACAAGCCGTAACTTTCCGCTATTTTACAGACAAAATAATTTTGAATGAATGCTGAATTTTGAATCATCCGACCTGTACTGACGACTTCAGCCGTCAGGTGATTTTGAGACGGCTAAAGTCGTCTGTACAGGCTACAAATGTAAAAAATATGAAATTGACCCTCAAAGATTTTGGTCCGATTGATGAATTTACGCTGGATTTGTCCAAAGATATTCAATTTATCTATGGCGAAAATAGCGTGGGGAAATCGTATGCGGTGTTTGTTTTGTATGCAGTTGCTAAGGCGTTTGAAAATCTTCGTGGAATAGATAAATTGGATTATCACGATATGAAAAAGGTGTCTATTGAAAGTAATATTCAAGATTATCAAATAGATATTCAAAAAGCTGCCAAAGAAGCTAAAGGGAAACGAGTTAAAATTAATAAGTACATTGTGAGTTCGTTGAAAAGTTTAACTGCTCAATCCACGAAATCACTTGAGAAAATACTACTCACGAAGTTTTCAGCTTTGTCTAAATTTTCAAATAAAAATACTGAAAATGATTTTTCTATAATATTAGATTTAAATGAACTCACTTTAATATTCAAACCATACCAATCAGAATATGTCAAAAATCGTTTAGAGTTGGATGTAGAACTTTCAGAAAGCTGGGAAGCATCATACGATAAAGAACAGAACGAGTTTGCTTATTATCGTGATGGGGAACGTGTTATGTTTGCATATCCAGAAAAACCAACACAAAACATTGGTTGGAGGCTTGTTAGCTTAATTCGAGTTCTATTATTCTCAAAAATTAATCCGCATCTCCAAAAAACATATTTAATTCCTGCTCAAAGAACGGGAACTTATTTGAGTACAAATTCTTTCGCACCTGTCATCGCTGAATTATCAGTTAATAGGGCATTTCTCGAACATAATAAATCTATTGAATTAGCTGCATTTTCAAAAGAAGTGGCAGACTACGTTATTCATTTATCATTAATGGATTCGAGCAATTCCGGTGAATTATTGATGCCATTTGTTAGAAAATTGGAAAAAGATATTTTAAAAGGAAAAATTGAATTTGATGACCAACGAAAAAGAATTACTTATCATCCTGATGGAACTGATTTAGCACTTGACCTCTTAGCTGCATCGTCAATGATTGCAGAAATATCTATTATTACTGCTTTTTTCAAATACAACATTAAAGATAACGGACTTCAAAATAAAATTAATAAAACAGTCATCATAGAAGAACCCGAATCCCACCTCCACCCCAAAACCCAAGTCGCCTTGATGGAACTCTTCGCCGACCTCCCCAAATACGGCATCAAACTCATCGTCACTTCGCACAGTGATTTTATGATGGATAAATTGAGCAATATGATTTTGGAGGGAAAAGTAGATGCGGAAACGGTCGGTTCATATCGCATGGTCATGGGTGAAAAGGGCAGCTACGATGCAGGTGATATGAAAGCCTCGAAAGATGGTATTCCAGATAAAAATTTCGTAGAAATTTCCGAAAAACTCTATGAAGAACGAGTAGATATTTACAGCCAACTGAACGTAGAGGAAAAATATATTTCATCGACCCACGCAATCCCTCACCTATGATTACCCCTTGCAATTAAAGCCATTCACTATGCAAAACGAACAACCACCCCCCATCTTCCGTTCTTGGCGACAATTTTACGCCTTTGTACTCACCGTCCATGTTGTGGTGATTATTTTGTTTTATTGGTTTACGAAAATGTACGAATAACCTCACGTAAAAAAAATCACTATGAACACATTAGACTGGCTCGTACTCGGCGGCACACTCGCCTACATCATCGGTTATGGTATCTGGAAAACGCGTGGCATCCGCACCACCGAAGACTACCTACTCGGCAAGCGCGAACTCAAATGGTACACTATCGGACTCTCCATCGTGGCGACACAGGCGAGTGCGATTACCTTCCTTTCTACGCCGGGACAAGCCTTTGAAGAAGGGATGGGATTTGCCCAATTCTATTTCGGAATGCCGATAGCGATGGTCATACTCGCGGCGGTTTTTATTCCGGTGTTTTATCGGCTCAAAGTCTATACGGCGTATGAGTTTTTGGAGACGCGATTTGGGGTGGCTACGCGGATGTTGACTGCCGGATTGTTTTTGCTGTCGCGGGGTTTGGCGGCGGCGATTACGGTCTATGCGCCGGCGATAATTTTGTCGTCGATAATGGGTTGGAGTCTCAATGTGACGATATTGATTATGGGCGGATTGGTGATTTTTTATACGCTCATCGGTGGTACAAATGCCGTTAGTCAGACCCAAAAACAGCAAATGATAATCATACTCACAGGTATGGTGATTGCCTTTTTTATTTTGTTGAGTTTGCTGCCGCAAAATATCTCTTTTAATGATGCGGTTCGTGTAGCGGGAAAGACCGGAAAATTGGAAGTCGTCAATTTTGAATTTAGTTGGGATAATAAATATAATATCTGGACGGGCATCTTCGGAAGTACCTTTTTGTTTTTGTCATATTTTGGTACAGACCAATCGCAGGTGCAGCGTTATTTGTCTGGCAAGTCACTGAAAGAGAGCCGCTTGGGTTTGTTGTTTAATGGTTTATTTAAAGTGCCGATGCAGTTTTGTATCCTGTTTTTGGGAGCGATGATTTTTGTGTTTTATCAATTTGAAAAGCCGCCTGTATTTTTCAATCAAGCTGCCGTTAATCAAATTCAAAATACGGAATATGCTACTCAATTCTCCGAATTACAAACTGCACACGACACTAATTTTAATATAAAAAAACTGCAACTCCTCAACCTTGTAGATGTCATGAAAACTGGCGATGATTTTCAAATTAATCAAGCCCAAACCCTACTCCTCAATACCCAATCCGAAAGTCAAAATATCAAAACGGAAGTCAGGCAACTCATCGAAAAATCAGGCATTAATGTCAAATCCAAAGATTCGGATTATGTGTTCATTTCATTTGTCTTGAAATACCTGCCACATGGTTTGATTGGTTTGTTGTTGGCGGTGATATTTTCGGCGGCAATGTCCACGACTGCCTCTGAATTGAACGCCCTTGCTACGGCTACCACGATTGATTTTTATAAACGTGGAATCGCACAAGACCGCGACGATGCCCACTACCTGAGAACGTCGAAATTATTTACGTTCGGTTGGGGGATATTGATATTAATATTTGCGGCTTCGGTATCTTTGTTTGATAATTTGATAGAGGCGGTGAATATCGTGGGGTCGCTTTTCTATGGAACGATTTTGGGGATTTTTCTGGTGGCATTTTTCTTTAAACGTGTGGGTGGAAATGCTGTTTTCGTTGCTGCAATAATTACGGAAATTATTGTCATTACTATTTACGTGATGGACAGGTATGAAGTGTTGAATATCGCTTATTTGTGGTTGAATATGATTGGTTGTGTGTTGGTGATTGGGATTGCGATGTTGTTGGAAAATATGTTTCGTGATAGTAATGCAGTGATTCGTAATTCGTGATTAGTTCGATGATTTTTTTCCGTTACTTCGATACAAAAAAATTGCGCCGGCTACAAACAAAGAGCCAAGCAGTATATACCAAATTTTTGCGCCGGATGCCTTGCTTTGTCCGGTTGGCGGATTGCCGGTGTGGATAAATCCCGCCCAATAGTAAGGGTGTTTTTGGGCATCATTTCCATTTTTGCGGAAATTAAGTTTGGCTTGTCGCAGGGCTTCGTCGGCAGGTATTTTTTCTTGTAGCTTTTTATGATAATCCAGCATTAGCTCTTTGGTATAGCCATCGTCCACCTTCCACTGACTCATCACCACACTCGGTACACCGCGATATACAAAACTCCACCCTAAACTCAATACACCTTCGCCTTTGCTCAACTCACCCGTACCCGTCTCGCAGGCACTGAGGATGACTTGTTGTACATTTTTCCATGACAGCGTTTGGATGTCTTTTTGGGTCAACACATCATCACCGTAGAGATAAATTTTTCCCTCGCCTTCGCCCTGTGTGGCATGGGAAGCAATGTGGATAATATCAGAGGTGTCTTGTGTAAGAGCTTCGCGTGTTGCATCACTGCCGAGCAATACTTTTCCGCTGTACATTTTATTAATGGCGCTTACTTCGGCTTGATTGTGTTCGAGGTCGTCAAGTCCTTTGGTTTTTTCGTAAGTAGGCGCGATACCAAGAAGGCTTTGTGCTTGTTTTTTTGTAGTCGCTTCTCCGTAAGCATTACAAGAATACAGATAATTAACGGTGTAATTATCAATGAGATAAGGAATGTTGAACACTTGACTGTCTTTTTGTAAAGGCAGTGCTTCAAAGACGACATAATTGAGTTTGCCATCGGGCAAAAGGGTGAGTTTTTTGATGTCATCATTGAGGTGACGGAGTGCAGGGGTGAGTATTTTTTGGTATATCGCATAGCCGGAGGTGCTGAGGTCGGTGAGCTTGCTGCTGCTGTTTTTGAGGCTGGTATTGAAGCGGTCAATGTGTTGATAAAAAACGGTATCTATACCGACGGTATTGACGAAAATATCCTTTTGGGTAAGGGTGAAAATATACAAACTGTCCTCCGACCAATGGTATTCAATCAAGGTTGTACTGTCATTGACTATCTTGTTTTGGACATCGGCTATGGTGATGGTTTTGGGTTGGTATTTACGTTTAGCGTATTCGGGATATTTTTCTTCGAGTTGTTGTTCTAATTGCTTACTTTGGGTTTCTAATGTGGTGATTTTACGGCGCAAATCCTCTTTTTCTTTTTCTGCGGCATCACGGTATTGCTGGTCTGCCTGACGAATTTGTACCGATATATTTTCCTGTTTTTCTCTGTCTTCATTGGATAATAAATTCAAAGCTGCCTGTCGCGAATGACTCTGCCAAAGCAATACGGCACGGGCTTTTTCGGCATAAGCGAAGGCTTGTTCTTTATCGCCTTTTTTCAAAGCTACCTCTATCGCATGGGTGTATATGTCGTGTGCGCGGGCTATCCATGTAAGTTTGGATTGCTTGGTGGAGAGGTCTTTGTAGAGTTCGTTTATCCAATTATCTAATGTCTGATAGGTGTTGTAGGCGAGGTCTGTGTTATTGCTTTTTAGGGCAGCTTGAGCTTTGAGGTCGAGGACGCGGAGGAGGTCGGGTTTGTTGTAGATGTAGTGGTTATCGGTTACGGTTGGATTGGTATGGATGTCTTGGTTGCGGAAATTATCTGTGAGATTGATGATGGCACTTTGGAAATAGTTTAGGGCAGCTTCGTGATTGTTTTTTGCCATTTCCACTTCAGCAAAATTTTCAAGTGTAGCCGAATAGCGATAGTGATAAGGTGTTTCGTATTTTTCTCTTTTTTTGTCTATGGCAGAATGGAGCATTTGTTCAGCTTCATCAAGCCGATTGAGTTGTATTAATAGCCATGCAATATTATTTTCAGTGCTTTCAGGGGTAGGAATTTCGTATTCCAATGCTTTATGATAATAAGATAACGCTGATTTATATTTTTTTTGTTCATGTAAGATAAAACCCCACGTATGATATATTCGGGCGATATTGCTCTGATATTTTTCTCTATCTTTTTTTGTTGATGAATGATAAAGTGAATCCCCCTTTACACAAAATTTTATCCCCTCCACATAATTTTCCTTTCTTCGATGTAAATCTGCCAATAGATTCAGTGCATGTAATAATGAACCGACATTATCTTTTTCTCTTTTTGAATGCAGATTAAAAGCCTCATTTGCTGCTTCAATGGCACGTTCATATTCTCCAAACTCATCATAGACAACTGCGAGGTTGGGATAAACATTACCTAAATCTTTAAGTTTATATTCGGATGCGTCGGTAAGTCCGTAAATATCAACAGAAAAATTAAGATGTTTGAGCGATTTTGGAAAATGGAAACTATAAAACTGACAAATTCCGATATTTCTGTAAGTCTTTGCGACTTTATCAATGACAATATCCTCTAAGTTTGTTGTTTTTTGTTGTAGAGTTTCCATGTTACCAGATTCTATAAAAGGGTGTTCCAGACGAAGTTCTAAACTTTGCTTATAATATTTTATTGCATTATCAAAATCTCCTTTACGATATTCCAAACCTGCTTTGGTGTATAGCGCATTTGCATCTTCTTGTGCATGAATGAATTCCGTAAAAAGTCCAATAAATATAATTATAAGGTAAGCTCGATTTTTCATAGAATTGTCGCAGATATTTCACTGCAAGTTAGTAAATTATCCGCAACAATTTTAACTTATATTGTAATTATTCATAGCTTTTCATAAAAAATAAAGCATTACTTGGGCGTACCCGAAAATACACCATTATTGAATGTCCATACGGCTTTATCCGCACCATTGATGTCACCGTCAAGGTTGGCATCAGCGGGTTCGTAGATATAAAAATTGCCATTTCGATTGGTCCATATTGCTTTGTCCTCTCCCGAAATATCCTCAAAAGTTCCGTCATTCGTGGACATATTCGCGCCGTACATTGCCCAAACTTCGGGCAGGATTTCCTTTTGTCCTGAACCTGTTTCGGGAGTGTAAGAATTTTGTTGAGAAAAATCATATTTTACTATGCCTGTTTGCATATTCGATACAATCGGTGAAAGAACGGGCAGGTGATTGCGATGTTCGACCAGTACATAAAAACTGTCCACATCAATATCTGAGGATTTTATGGGTGCATACAGACCAAGCGTACCATCGCGCAACAGCCATGCAGGCGTTTTATAAAACGTAGTTGCAAGATCCGTCGGGTTTTCTCTTAAAGATAACAAAACCCAATCCACGACATCAGGCGAATAAGCAGGGGTGTCACTCCACTCATCATTGGAAAATCCGTTGAGTTGATCATCAAAAGGATGCTTAATCAGGGTATTGGCTTCATTCAAGGGTAATAAATTCAAGTTATAAAGATTGGTACGCATGTCATTCTGGTAATTGTTGTCGGTAAGACATGCACCTTCCAGTAAAACCTTGATGTCAAGGTTAATTACTTCCTCCGGCGGTGGTCCGATATTCAACCATCTACCGCCTTTTACCAAAGTATCTAAAGCGGGTTTATGTTCCAGAAAGGCATTAAGTTCTTTAATGATGCTTTGATAGCTTCTGTTTTTATCACTTGCCATTGACATAGCAAGAGCCAGTGTAGCCAATGGCGCACTTGCCGATGTACCGGTAAGCACGTTTTGGCGGTTTTGGGGTCCCGGAACGCTAAGTCTCTCTCCTCTTACCGCAAAATTAACGGTATTGGGTCCGTAATTGCTTTCTGTCCAAAAATTATCTTCGGTATCCAGTGCCGCTACCGTCAGTACATTTGATAAATCAAAATCATCGGCATTAGCAAATCCGGCGGGCCAATACTTTTCTTTATCAATATTGAGTCCATCATTTCCTGCCGATGTTACCACTATAATACCTTCATTTTCAGCACGTTGAAGGACATTTTCGAGCATACTTGATTTTTCACCTTTATAGCCCAGACTAATATTGATGATGTCTGCATCATTATCAATAGCGTAGTGAATACCACATCCCAGGTGAAATAATGTACCGAGACTGTCACCATCGAATACCTTGACAGGCATAATCTGAATATCTGCATCAGAAGGTATGGTTTTGGCAATCAAACCGCCCACACCCGTACCGTGTTCATCATTATCCCGAATATCACCTGATTTATGAATAAAATTAAATCCATGCCCGCCTATATCTCCGGTACAACCATTATTACCGTCATTGGTTTCCGTATTTGTCCAAAGGTGTCCTTGAATGTCCTGATGTGCGATGTCCATTCCGGTATCCAAACATGCTACTACAACATTATCCTGATATTCAGCGGGTTCAAAAAATTTCTGGATATAAAGTTTTCCGTCATCAGGACGTTTAGGAGTATCTTGATATTTGTTGAATCCTCCGTCCACGTCAGTACCTGTCGTACTGCTTTCTCCTTTGCCAAGCGTATCCAATATCGAATAAACATCATCATCAAATTCGTATAAGTAAAGTGGTGTGTTGCAGCCGCAAGAATCAATTGGTTCTCCACCTAGTTCTGCCAATACAGCCTGTACTATGGGTATTGAATCTTCTGGAATATTAGTGAAGTCAATAATCAATTCCCCCGGTATGACGGGTTCGCCTTCGAGGTCACTACCGTCGATGTAATTGTTGATAGGAAGCGAATGGAACTCTACCTCAGGTGTCAGCGTATAATCTATAAATTGATACTCATATACCCCGATGTCCATACTATCCAATGACGGAATGACGTAAGTAGTGTCATGTAAAGTAAAATCTCCGGTGATGACGTTGTCATCTTTGAGCCAGCGTACACTTGGGGTGGGGTAAGGAATTGGAGGGTCGGGTTTGAGGGTGACTTGCTGACCGATGTTGTTTGCAGGGTGCTGCTCGTAGCTGTAGTATTGGGGGGAGTAAGTGAAGTCGCCTCCAATTGATTGATTTACGTTGTAATTGGTAGCAATATCTGGGTGGGAGAATTTGTTTCTTTCAAGCGTTAAACCTGTTAAATTGCTCAAATCGGGAACTGTTCCGCTCAATTGATTGTCCTGCAAAATCAGGTATTCTAAAGCAGACATATTAGCCAATACATCCGGTATAGCTCCTGATAATTGATTATCTAATAGAACTATGCTCCTTAAATTATTCAAATTGTTCAATGCCGAAGGTATCTCTCCGGTGAGTTGATTGCCACCGAGAAATAATTGTTGCAGACTATTCATATTTCCTATTTCGGCAGGAATAGTTCCACTTAAATTATTGCGACTTAAATACAGTTCCGTCAAATTATTCAAATTGCCAATTTCAGCCGGAATACTACCCGACAGGTCATTGGAATTCAACACAAGAAATTTTAAATTACTCAAATTACCCATTTCGGACGGAATAGAACCACTTAATTGATTATATGCTAAACTCAAATTTTCGAGTTGACTTAGTCCGCCTAATTCAATGGGAATATTACCAACTAAATTATTGCCTTCAAGGTTTGTTTGTGTGGGCGTACAGCCACCTATCCCATCCAAATCAAGGCAAGTCACACAGCCCTCTCCATTCACCGTCACGCCATACCATGTACTCATCGGTTGACTTAGATTCCATGTATTTGTCCAGTTGGGTCCATTAGTGGCATTGTATAAAGCTACAAGGGTAAGGGAGTCGCTTTGGTTGTAAGAAATCTCACAAGTGCCAATTCCACTGTTACAGAAGTCTTCCCAAGAAGCATCGAAGTTATTACCGATAGTAATTAATGAATCTCCGAAAGAAAGTTGGCTGCACAGGTTCATTAGGTTGGGGTGATAACAACCTTCTAATTGGTTATCATTCAAACGCAACTGCGTTAAATCGGTTAAATTGCCAAGTTCTGCTGGAATGATTCCTGTAAGCTGATTATTCGGTAGGGATAACTGTGTTAAATTGGTTAACTTACCAAGTTCAGAAGGAATACTACCACTGACTTGAGTATTCCATAAACCTAAGTAAGTAAGATTGGTTAAATTACCAAGTTCCGGTGGAATAGTACCTCCGAGTGGGTTGCTGAATAAACCCAAATATGTTAGTCCCGTTAAATCACCAAGATATACGGGAATACCACCACTGAACTGATTACCTCCTAAGTTCCAAAATGTTGAGTTGGTTAAGTTGGCAAGTTCCGGTGGGAGATTACCACTAAGTTGGTTGAAAGCTAAAACCAGACTTTCTAAAGCAACTAAACTACCTAATTCTGATGGAATACTGCCAGTGAGTTGGTTTTTGAATAAACCAAAATATTTCAATTTAATTAAACTGCTCAATTCAGGCGGAATATTGCCACTAAGTTGATTAGTATTCAAAGATAACCATGTTAAATTGGTTAGACTGCCCAATTCAGGTGGAATATTACCGCTAAGTTGATTATTGAACATACTTAAGGATCTTAATTTGGTTAAATTGCCAAACTCGCTTGGAATGTTACCACTAAGTGCATTAAAGTTTAAATTCAAACTTTGCAGATTGATTAAATTGCCAAGTTCAGTTGGAATATTGCCATTGAGTTGATTGACTCCCAAACTCAAACTTTGCAAATTCGTCAAATTACCGAGTTCCGACGGAATAGCACCGTTGAGTTGGTTGCTCCCCAAGTTCAAGCCTATGGCAGAGCCATCTCCATCCAACGTCACCCCATACCAATCACTCACAGGCTGCATCAAATCCCAGCTATTCGTCCAGTTAGCACCATCCGTAGAATTGTAAAGGGTTACAAGGGCAAGAGAGTCATCGGGGTTAGCTTGCGTTTTTCCAAAAATTGGAAAACAAAAAATATAAAAAGCATAAACAAATAAAGTGGTTAATTTTTTCATAGTAGTGATTTTAGATATATCTTTAAAAGTTAAAGATAGTGTTTTTTTTGATATGTAAATAAATCTCCCGCCTGTCCGTTGGCAAGCGAGTGATTTCTATGGATAGCGTGAAAAAAGAAACACGCTGCTCGTCCTGAATAAACACTTCACGAGTTTAATGCTTCTTTTTTCGTATTTGAATTGATTTGTTTTTTTAGCGTTATCGCTTGGGGCTACAATTTTCACTAATGAAATTCGTAATTGTCAGTGGACAAGTAGCATTAAGTTAAGATTCCATCTTTTTTAAATATTTCAATTCTTCTTTCAATGCCTTTGCACCATCTTCAAATTGAATTATCAGCTCTTTTATAACTTCGATGTGAAGACCAGATTCTTTAATTTGATTTAGATATAATGGTCTATTAGTCTCCGGTACCGGCTGACCAAGAGCATGAATCAATAAATCTCCGAGTAAGGCATCTCGAATATCAACTGACAAATTTAGTTCAGGTCCGGGATCAGGTTTTGGTCCGGGAATAGTAAAAGGAGGATTTCTTAATTTTAGCTGTTTAATAAATTTCGAAAGATACTGTGCTTCTAGCAAATCCTTGAAAAACTTTCTGTTTCTATTTCTAAATTCCTGCACAAGTATTCCGTTTGCGGTTGTAAGTTCCATAATTTCTTCTTTTATAGTTAAATTTTGCTGCCAATAATAGCATTAGGGCAATCGCATTAAAAATCTGATTTTAAAATTTTAAATAAATAATCCTGATTCTATGCTGCCCTCATTTTTTTATTTTGAATACCTAAAAAAGAAACACGCTGCTCGTCTTGAGAAATTACATTACAAGTTTAATGCTTCTTTTTTCGTATTTGAATTGATTTGTTTCTTTAGCGTTGTCTCTTGGAGCTACTATCGTGATTCGTGATTCATTTATCTGAATCACGAATCAACGAATAGCGCGTTTTATTGTGTTATATTCGTTTTATTAGGATTTAATGCTTCAACAATAGGAGTAAGTTTGTCAAAATCAGGCGCGTTTGCCATGATGTCTTGGCGTGATTTGAGGGAATTTTCGTTTCCGGTCGGGTCTATGGTGTCAGTATAATCTCTGACCAAACCGTCTCCGTTGGTACAAGTGACCCACTGTCCGATGGCATCTACGTAAATCTGGTTTGTACCATAAATCCCATCGTAGTACCAACCTGCACCGTGTCCGCAGGCACCATCGTAAATGTAAAACCAAACACCGTCACCGGTACATATATCGCCATTACCATCCCACAGATAGATGTCACCGTAAGCAAGTGTGCGAACTCTGCCATCGCCGTAGAAATAGCCCCAACCGAATTGTCGCGTGTAAGACCAACCGTTAAGACCATTGAGCATTTGAGCGGCAGCGTTTCTGATGACATTTCCGGGTTGCGTTCCAAATCCTTTGCTGAAATTGACACCTGTACTAAACCTGTCGCAGTAGCTCATCATAGTACCACCACCTGAAGGTATAGGTGGACGGGCGCAGGCACTACAACTCGCCACCGTACCGTCATCAGACACCTCAGGTGACTCCTGACAAGAGCCGCAGCCGTCTATGGCGGTATTATTTCCGTTCCACACACAAGCATGGGTATGTCTTGAACCGAAGATGTGTCCCAATTCATGTGCAAACACCTTTACACTTCTTGTATAAGTCAGCGCATCGGGTGTATTGTGGTTGCTTCTGAGACTGCTAATAAACAACCTGTTATCAATATCTGTATCGCAGTATCCGCCTATGCTGCCTGCTACTCCGCCACCACCTGCTCTAAATGAAACCATACCTCCGATGTGACCATAACCCGTTTCATCACCGCTGTAACGGCTTTGAAACTGCTCCAATAGTCCAGTGACAGATGAACCTGTGTAAGGACTCCAACCGTCGAAAACAATGACGTTGGGCAGTTTGATATGTACACGTTCATTGGCATACAAAGCGGCAGTCTGATTGAAAAAGACCGTTACAAACCATACGGCAGGATCTATTCCTCCTTTAGCTTGAATAATATCACTGTCTATTTCTAAAAATATTCTAACGCCTCGTCCTGCGGTCTTTAATTCATCTTCTCTACTGTCGCCTTCCAGTAGTTGAGGCGGATAAGGAACGCCACTGGCTTCGGTAGCACATTCGGTGTCATAGCCTTGTGTCAAATCACTTTCCAGATAGACAATGTGTTCGTTTTTGCCCGATTTTTTATCGTTCATTTTACCGACAATATAATTGCCTCTATCATTGGAGAAAAAGCCGTTCATCTCGCCGTCTTTGAAACTCATAGCTACGAGCGAGTTGTCATCTCCCTTGATAATACCATGATAATGAAGACCCGGATCTACCTTAATTTCCTTGCCATGTTGGTTGATGACTTTAAAATCATCTGTGAGAATATCTGCTTTTACCAATTCCAATTCAAGGTTGGCATCTTTGGTGGGTACGTTTAATCGAAGGGTTTGGGGAGCAGTTTTTTTGATTTCTTTTAATGTTTCCGGCTCAATATCCATGATGGTTCCTCTGGATACGGTTTGCAACATATCGGGTCGTGCTTCTGCCAGAGGTCGGGTGCTTTTGGCTGCGCGAAATGTTTGGAAATCAGAGGGAGCGTATTTTTTCAAGGTTTCGGCTATGGTGTTTCCATTGGCAACCTGTTCGGTTTTGGTCAGGTTGTTATCAGCAATAAAGCTGTCTTTTTCACAAGCTGCAAATATTAATGCAACGGATACGCATAATGCGATAAATTTAATTTTTAAAGTTGACATGTGTGTACGTTTTTTAATGTTTTTTAAAAAAATTAATTTGATGTTATTTTTCTCCATAAAGCCCCGCGCGGTTTGGCTTTATCAGAGATAGTGAAGTTTAAATTTTCGGATAGTTAAAAAAATAATATTACTTCTTGCAGCACATTCACCAAACTAAGCATTGTCTGAATTTAGCGTTATAATAATTTTATTTTAAGATATTTGTAAAATAAAAATTAATAATTTGTTTGTTGTTAATTTGCCATTTTACCTTTGGTGAACTTATTGTACTTTGTTTTCGTTCTACATTCATTTTAATACCAAAAATTAGATTCACCCATATATCGTCTGACTTATATTTTTCTTACCTTATTTTTTCAAAAAAGATTAAAGAAAAATTAAACCACAATATTAACTACTTGATAATCAGACTTTTATAATAGTAATTATTTATTAAAAAAATCTAAATTATACCTAACATTTATGGATACTTTCACTATATTTGTACAAATAAAACACAACACAAATGGATAAAAAACCACATCCTGACCAGAAGTATATTGATGCCTTACTGAATAATGATAATCAATTGATAAAGGAGATTTATCAAAAGTATTCAAAGGAGGTTCTCAATTTTGTCAAAAAAAATAATGGTAATGAACAGGATGCCGACGACCTTTTTCAAGAATCATTAATGGCAATTATCCGGCGGGCAAGAAAAGGAGATTTTGTGCTGACAGTACCTTTTGGCGGGTATTTTTATTATATATATAAAGCCAAATGGTTGGATAAATTACGAATAATGGGGAAAGAGCAGGTAATAAAAGAAGAAACCGGACGATGTAATGATGACAGCCAGACCATCGCCATAGGAACGACACTCAACGAAGACCGCCTGGCATTGTACAAAAAACATTTTGAACAACTCACGGAAAGTTGTCGTCAACTTCTCCGGCTGACCTTTGAAAAACTCCCCCGAAAACAAATCATGGAACGTCTCGACTATGCCTCTGAAAATACCGTTAATCAACGTGTACACCGTTGTCGTGGTAACTTGCAAAAACTCATTAAACAGGATAAGAATTACGACAGATTAAGAGGTCGTTCTTAATCCAAACAAAATTATACGAATATGACTGATAATGATTATAAACAAATTGACGAATACGTCAATGGACAACTCGCAGGCAAAGCCCTTGCCGATTTTGAGGCGCAACTGCTGACCAATAAAACATTGGCAGAGGAAGTAGCTCTATATAAAGATGTGGGCGAAACGCTCACCACCAATTATGCCTACGAAAAAGAAGATGCAGAATTGAAGCAGCTTTTTAATAAATTGGGTAAAGATTATTTCCCAAAAGAAGAAGCTGTAGAAAAAACGATAAATGTTGAACAAGACAATACTAATATCGTCCAACTCAAACCCGTAATAGAAAAAAACGATAGTAATGACTCGTCAGGTGACGGTGGTTCATCAGGCATTCGCTGGCTTAAACCTGTGATTGCACTGGCAGTAGCAGCCTTGATAGTTCTCTTGATATTCCAACCCTGGCAGCGGAGTTTGATAGACAACTACTACGAGCCTTATGCCTTGAATATCACGCAAAGAACCGGCAGTAATATGACGGCATTGATACAAGCGCAAAAAGCCTATCATTCAGGCGACTACGCTTCGGCTTTACCTGTTTTTGAACAATATCCTGACAATGCAGAAGTACAGTTGACTAAGGGCAATGCAGCCTATAATCTTGGTAAAATTGACGAAGCCATCGCCACTTTTCAGCAAGTAGCGTCCGGCGATTCCGTTTACGTACCTGCTGCCAATTGGTATCTTGCTCTAGCATACCTCAAAAAAGAGCAACCGGAAAAAGCCAAAGCTGCATTGGACAACATTCCCGAAGGGTCGAGTTATTATGCCAAAGCGCAGGAGTTGCGTAATAAGATTTAAATATAGGCTACTCATAGATCTCAGACATTTTCAAAGTGTCTGATCTCTATGAAAAACAAAAAGCGCAAGCCCAATAAAAATTGAACTTGCGCTTGGCTTTTGTATTTGTACTTTTTAAAGTTTCACTTCTGTATCGTAGCTTACCGTAATTACATCACCTGCCCCGTCGAATCCGGTATATTTACCCGTTTCGTCAGAGCCGATTTTGAATACGCGCCTGTCCACATCAGCACTACCTTTGACGCGAAGCGGTCGGGTACTGACTACTTCAAATGCACTTTCAATAACTTGTTCTGCACCTCTCATTTTGAGAGTCAAGTCCGCCATATAACCATCGCCGTCTGCTCTTACATTGGAAATATTAGCAGTAGCAGTCGTGTATTTTTCCACGTCGAAATAATCCCATGCTTTGAGGTGTGCGACTAGTTTTTCGCTTTTTTCATTGATAGAAGCCAAGTCTATGACCATGTCAGCATTGAGCGTTTCCACATCATTTCCTTTCATATCAATATTTGCAAAATTCCAAGTTGCAAACCCGCCATCGGCAGAGTAGCGCTCATTTTCAGCCGTCCATGAGATAGTACCGGGCGTATTGTCAGGATTGATGACAAACGAAGATATATCTACAACATTAGCGGCAGCAGAAGAAATGGCATCAGTCGTTTTTTTGGCAGCATCGCAACCGATAAAAGTAATCAGCGTGACAAGTACGAATACATTAAATAATGATTTCATGTTTAACATTAGTTGAATTACTGGACTTTGGACATTAGGAAATTCGGTATTAGGTATCCCGATAGTTATCGGGATTTTTATCAAATAATTATAAAATTAAATTAATTAAATATTTTTTAATTTTAATAAAAATAAAATAACTGATAATAAATTACTTACGATTTGAACCCAAATTTCCCAGTTACCTAATTTCCAAAATGTCCAAAGTCCAGTTGAATTAGTGTATTAGTTGATTGGTTAATTAGTTGATTAGTTAATTAGTTTTCGCTACACGAAATACCTGATTAACTGTTCAACGAATTAACGGATTAACTATTTTGTAAATAAAATTGCATATAAAATTGTAAAATATCTTTTGCGGGCGAGGGACCGTCCGGTCCTTTCACCTTAAATTGCTCATACAGTGACAGTTGAAAAGTAGCATTGACCTTCAATCGTACCTCGCCTTCGGCATTAATGACGGGTTCAATCTGTGTCGGTACGTCGAGTGTAGTCTCAATACCAAGCATCGTAAAAATGCCTTTTGCATCAAAATGTGTCACCTGTCCAAATTGTAGCGGACTATCATCTTTCACCAAAATCTCCTCAAAGGTAAAGGTCGAATTTGGAAATAGCCCCATTTTCAACATTTTATTTTGCACTTCATAGTCAAGGTCATCCAAGCCCATCGTAATATCCGAAATGCTGACTTCAAAATTGCCCTTCGCATCTGCCAGACTTGCCGCTTCACCCAAGCTGAATGTACCGGACAATGCCCGTGCCTCGCCCGAATAATTATCCAAAGGCGGCAAAAAGCTAAATATCAAAATCGGTTCGTTTTTATTTTGTGGTGCTTCGACTGTCCAGTGTTGCGGAATCGTGAGGTCGGCGGTGTCGGTGCTTTGTTCGTTAGTCGGTTTTTCGGGCAAATCCAAGCCCAATTCCGACCATGTTTTGACCGGAATATCATCCGACACATAGGATAGCGCATCGCCTCTTTCCAAGTTGGAAATTTGTCGTTTAATTTCTGCTTCCACTAATTTTCCGGCTTCTTGAAAAATCTTATCGCGGTTGCGCCAAGACCCCGATACCAAACCCTCTCCGAATTTTTGAAAGACAGGTTTGACACAATTGTATTGAGAAAAAATCTCTGTGGAAACGGTCAATTTATTGCCATCCAAATACGGATACAGATTGAAATAAAAACTTCGTGTAGTGCGTGCCTGTGTAAATTCGGATATTAATTTGAAATCTGACATGCCTTCGGCAACCTTCGCTTTTGCTGTAACCACAAAATCCGTTTGGTCAAATCCGTTTGGTACTTTGCCTGAAAGTTCTGTCAATTTAATGGGTGCAGTTACGGTAGTCCGACCATTTTTGAGTACCAATATATTTTTTTTCACATTCTCGGTATCCGTCTGATGTGCAAGTCGGCCAGTGCGTACAAAATTTTTGATGCGCGATATTTTTTTATACCGACCATAATAAAATGACCTGCCGGAATAGTTTTGAAAAACAATGCTTGGCGTGTAAGTCACCTCCTTTGGCGCAGCATCCACGATGTCCGAAATTTTTAACTCCACCTCAATATCTTCAGCCAGTTTTTTGAGCGCACTCATATCGTCATCATTCAAAATCGGGGATTGGGAATTGATGAACACAATGAGTTGTTCGTATTGCGGTGCTTCTGTATCAAGTTTCACATTAGACGAGTGTGCGGGCGAAACCAACTGCGAGACTTGTCCTACATTTGCTAAACAGAATAATATAATTAAAATGTATTTTATAAACATTTATTTGTGTTAAAAAGATCGAATTGAGTAATGTTTTTTATTAAAATTATTTTATAATTTGTTTTTTATTAAAAATTAATAATTTACAAAAAAAATATTTTAAAATAATTAAAAAATATGTTTATTTTAATGTCAGCTTTTCATAAAACAGAATATCTAAAAGTCAAAGACGGAATGACGATTTGCTTTTACGTTTTTTCTCTGATAATATCCAACAATTCATTCAATTGTCGGGCTTGCTGACGGGTCAATTTTTTGATACCTGTTTGAATGTTATTGTCCGGTGTATCGCCTATTTCAGAAAGTAATGCCAATCCTTTTTCGGAAATCACAATATCCATAGCGCGGCGGTCATCTTCGCAAATCATTTTACTGACGAGTTCTTTTTTTTCCAAACGCACCACAATCCGCCCCACGTCAGAACCCCTGTCGAGCATCCGCGAGCGAATGTTTTTTATTGAAACCGACTTGCCGTTTTGCCCACGCAGTATTCTTAGGACGTTGTATTGATTAGAAGTCAGACTGTATGCTGCAAAAAATTGCTTTTCTCTGTACAACATGTCATACACCGTATGATACAAATTCAAGTGCGCCTTTTGATGTTCGCTCTTGAAACCCCGCATTTTTAGTTGTTCTTTTAAGCCCATGAACGCAAAAGTATAAGTTTAAACTTACAATTGCAAGTTTAAACTTGTATTTTTTTTATCAATTAACAGATAGGAATGATTTTGGTTCACTGTGTTGAGAATATTGAAAATGTATCAAGTTCTCAACTTCAACTTCAACATTGGTCAAAATTGCCAAATTTCTTGTAAATTTGCAGACTCATTTTTATAAATAAAAAAATATGCAGAAAGATACACAACTTCAAGCGCTCCTCCACGACGAACTCGAACGCCAACGCGAAGGCATTGAACTCATTGCTTCCGAAAACTTTACGAGTTGGGAAGTCATGCAGGCTATGGGTACTTGTCCGACCAATAAATACGCAGAAGGCTATCCGGGCAAACGCTATTATGGCGGTTGTCAGGTAGTCGATAAAATCGAGCAACTTGCCATTGACCGTGCCAAAGAACTTTTCGGAGCGGCTTATGCCAATGTACAACCACATTCGGGCGCACAGGCAAATGCTGCGGTCTTTCTTGCCGTGCTTAAAGCAGGAGATACCACGCTCGGTTTCGATTTGGCGCATGGCGGACACCTTTCGCATGGTTCGCCCGTGAATTTTTCCGGCAAAATGTTTAATCCTGTTTTTTATGGTGTAGAACCTGATACGGGGCGTATTGATATGGACAAGGTAGAGGAAATCGCACTACGCGAAAAACCGAAACTTATTATTTGCGGTGCTTCGGCGTATTCGCGCGATTGGGATTATGTGCGCTTTCGTCAGATTGCCGATAGAGTAGGGGCTTTGCTCTTGGCAGACATCGCGCACCCTGCCGGATTGATTGCGGCAGGCTTGCTGAATGACCCGCTGCCACATTGCCACATCATTACGACGACGACGCACAAAACCCTTCGCGGTCCGCGCGGTGGTTTGATTATGATGGGTGAAAATTTTGAAAACCCGTGGGGCTTGACCACCAAAAAAGGAACGGTACGCAAAATGTCTGGCATCCTCAATAGCGGTGTATTTCCGGGTACACAAGGTGGACCTTTGGAGCATGTTATCGCTGCCAAAGCGGTGGCTTTTTACGAAGCACTCCAACCCGAATTTAAAACCTACTGTCAACAAGTCATGGATAATGCTCAGGCAATGGCAGAGGCGTTTGTAGCAAAGGGTTATAAAATTATTTCGGGTGGAACGGATAATCACCTGATGCTGATAGACCTCCGACCAAAAGGTATTACCGGAAAATTGGCTGAAAATGCGCTGGTCAGGGCTGATATTACGGTCAATAAAAATATGGTGCCTTTCGATACCGAATCGCCTATGGTGACATCGGGCATCAGAGTAGGTACGGCAGCTATCACCACAAGAGGATTTGGTATAGAGGATTGCTTGAAAGTAGTGGATTGGATGGATGCTATCCTCTCAGACCCCGAAAATGAAGCCCTTATCAATAGTACAAAACAGGAAATTAATGCCTTCATGGAAAATTTCCCGCTTTACGAAAAAGCGGAAATGATGGCATAGAAATGTAACTTGACAATATCATGTTTTAAAAATAAAAATATATTTGTGTTTAACATGGGGTATTTTTTCCGAATTTGGGCTAAAACTCGTCAGACATTTAAATATTGCTAGAAAAATATGATATCATCGGTGAATTTTGAAAATGTCAGACGAGTTTTAGCCCAAATTCAAGAGCAAAATGCCAACTACATTAAATAAAAATCGAACATGACATTGTCAAGTTAAGAACGATTTACAAAATCGTTTTACATTTTTAAATATGAACAAAATACGAAAAGTCGTAAAAAGTGATATAAATGCCCTAAAAGAGGTTTTGGATTCGATAGATTTATTTCCATCTGAAATGTTGGAAGATATGATTTCAGATTATTTTACCAATGCTGATTCAGAAGATATTTGGTTTACGGCAATAGAAAACGAAAAACCTATATCAATTGCTTATTGTGCGCCCGAAAAACTAACTCAAGGAACATTTAATCTCTACGCAATTGGCGTGAGAAGCGATATTCAAGGAAAGGGAATTGGCAGACAAATGATGACTTATATAGAGCATCATTTGAAACAGAATCAGCAGAGAATATTAATCGTAGAAACATCAGGCACCCAAGATTTTCAATTAACCAGAAAATTCTACGAAAATTTAAATTACACTAAAGAAGCAGTCATTCGGGATTTTTGGGATGAAGGAGATGATAAAGTGATTTATTGGAAAAAATTAAAGACATAGTTACGTTTCGCTGATTTTTGAGTAAGAAAATAAAATATATTCAACCGATAGTTGATAAAGAAAAAAAATTGATATATGCCCAAGCTCCGTATCGGCACTTTAGAAACTGACAGGAAACTCGTACAGGCGATTTCAATCGCCATGTGTGGTAAAGTATTCATTTGTAATAAAATAAAAATAAATATTTTACAAATTAAATTTATTTTTAAAGAGGCGACTAAAGTCGCCTGTACAATAAAACATATATCCTCAACTAAACCAGTCAACTTTATAAACTGATAAACTAAAAATGAGTAAATTTTTAGATAGAATAAAAAAATTAGAGCCACCTAAGGAGAAGCGATTTTTGCATACCTTGTTTGATGGCTTTTTTACCTTCGCTTATGCGCCCAATCACGTCACGCGAGGTTCGGGTGGAGTGCATATACGCGATGGTATGGATTTGAAACGTACCATGTTTCTGGTGGTGCAGGCTATGGCTTTGTGTTATGTGTTTGGAACGTATAATATAGGTCATCAGCACTATGCGGCATTGGGGATGCACGAAGGTTTTTTGGCGGGATTCTTACCAAAATTACTCTACGGATTACTTCAAATTCTACCGATTTTTATCGTGTCGAATGTTGTGGGTTTGGGGATTGAGTTCTTTTATGCTGCCAAAAAAGGTCATGCGATAGAGGAAGGATATTTGGTGTCGGGGGCTTTGATTCCGCTGATTATGCCGCCTGATATTCCCTTGTGGATGTTGGCGATTGCGATTGCTTTTGCGGTCATTATTGGTAAAGAAGCCTTTGGTGGTACGGGGATGAATGTCTTGAACATTGCCTTGCTTGCGCGGGTCTTTGTTTTCTTTGCTTATCCGGGCGAGATTTCGGGTGATTTTTGTTGGGTCGCTTACGATTATAACTTCCTACATAGCTTATTTGGTTTGAAAGCTGCGACCATGACTGCGCTCGGCATAGAGGCGATACCCGAAGGGATGACCTTCTCGAAATACGTCCTTGCCAACACGCCCGACACGTGGACGGGTGCGACTCCGCTGGCACTCGCTGCCAAAGAAGGTTGGGCTTCCGTACAGTCGCATTACACCAATGCTCAAATGTTTTGGGGTGCTATTCCGGGTTCTATCGGTGAGACTTGCAAGCCTGTGATTTTGATAGGTGCAGCCTTACTGATTTTTCTTCGCATTGCGAGTTGGCGTATTATGCTGTCGATGTTTGTTGGTGCAGCTTTGACAGCGATTTTGATGAACCTTGTTGGTAGTTTCCATGTTTTTATGGCAGTACCTTGGCAATATCATTTCTGGATGGGTTCCTTCTTTTTTGCTATGGCATTTATGGCTACTGACCCTGTAACAGCCGCCTCTACGCCTACCGGAAAATTGATTTATGGCTTTATGATTGGTGTCGTCGGTATGATAGTCCGCGTCCTCAATCCGGCATATCCTGAAGGTTGGATGTTAGCCATTTTATTTATGAATGTATTTGCACCGCTTATCGACTATTACGTCTTAGAAGCAAATATTTCCAAACGTTTGAAACGAGTTAATTCATAATGAATGAATTTTGAATGAAAGAATGAATAAATGTTAATGTAAGAATGTTGAAATGCGTCAATGCTACAATGTTTTTTCATTATCGCATTTCAACATTATCACATTGACGCATTATTCATTCATTCATTCAAAATTCACTCATTCACTCATTAATTATGCATAGTAACAAATACGTATTTTTATATACCCTTGTCTTGACGACTGTTGTGGCGGTGGTCTTGGCATTCTTAGCAACTTCCTTGAAGCCTTTGCATGTCAAAAATGAAGCATTGTCTAAGAAAAAAGATATTTTGAGTGCCGTAGATGCCAAATTTGCGGATGCGGACGACGATGAAATTGAAAATACTTTTAGTAAAGTCAAACAATTCGTATTGGATGCCGAAGGCAATATTTTGAAAAATAAAAATTCTGTTGGCAAAGAAATCCAAGCCGAAGACCTTGACATGAAAAAAGAGGAAAAGAAAGCCGAGGCAGACCGCAGTTACCCACTTTATGTGTATAATCACAATGGTCAAGATTTGTATATCGTCAGTGCGCGTGGCAATGGACTTTGGGATAAAATTTGGGGGTCATTTGCCCTTAAAGATGACTTCCGCACGATTGCAGGTGTCACCTTCGACCATGCCGGTGAAACACCCGGACTTGGTGCAGAGATAAAAGATAATACGGACTTCAAAAAGCAATTTATCGGCGACAAAATTTACAATGATGCGAATGGCGAATACCTTGTCGTCAAAAAAGGCGGACAACGCGACTTCAATAAAGATTATGAAGTAGATGCGATTTCCGGTGCTACTGTCACCTGCGATGGCGTGACAGATATGATTGCAAGCGGAATGACTCCGTATTTTGCATACTTTAAAAAGAAATGATAACGCTTAATGGTTAATGATTAATGATTAATAAAATAATGATGAATGATAAATGATGAATGATTAATAATTTCTTTTTCGCTATGCGGAAAACGTCATATTAATCATTAATCACTAATCATTGAGCGTTAAAAATTAACCATTAACCATTAACCATTAACCATTAAAAAATAGATATGGCTGATACAGCAGTTCAAGAAAAAAATACAGCGGTGAAGGTGAGCGAACCTTTATTTGGAAAAAAGGAACGCACGCTCATTACTGACCCGCTCAATGATAATAATCCGGTGACGGTACAGGTGCTTGGTATCTGTTCTGCACTGGCGGTGACTACGCTTGTTGTGCCTTCATTCGTGATGGCGATAGCGGTAGTTTTTGTTTGTGCTTTTGCCAATCTCACCATTTCGCTACTGCGAAATAGTATGCCTAAGCAAGTGCGTATGATTGTCCAATTGGTGGTCATTGCTTTCTTGGTGACGGTGGTCGAGTTGGTACTCAAAGCCTTTTCATTTACAGTATATAAACAACTGTCGGTATTTATCGGATTGATTATTACCAACTGTATTGTGATGGGGCGTTTGGAAGCATTTGCAATGGCGAATAAACCTTGGCGGTCTTTCCTCGACGGTATTGGTAATGGCTTGGGCTACGGTGGTATTTTGATTATCGTGGCAGCGATTCGTGAGGTTTTCGGAAAAGGAACTTTCGCCGGATTCAAACTCATCGGTCCTACGCCTGATTATTTGATTGATACCGTTTCTGCGGGTTGGGGCAGCACCTTCTTTGGTTGGTATGCCAATAACGGTTTGATGGTACTTCCGGCGGCGGCTTTATTTGTTATCGGAGTAATGATATGGATACAGCGTAGTTGGAATACTAAGTTGGTTGATGTGAGTTAATTTTACTACGAAGCGTACTAAATACACAAAATATTAAAGAAAACTTCTTTATTAATCTTAGTTTTCTTCCACGTTTGTATAGTTTTTAGTGACCTGTGTGACCTTAGTGGTTCATCAAAAAATCAAAAAATGATAAGAGATGTATTGATACAAAATTTCAGATGTTTTCGGAACAGTAGCTTCCGAAATTTCAGAAAGGTCAATCTTATCGGTGGAAAAAACAATTCGGGAAAGACAGCTTTCCTTGAAGCGATTTTTCTGAATACATCCCCGCGCACTGCAAGTGTAGATATGCTCAGGCAATTCAGACAAATAGACACTTCATTTGTACAAGAAATGCCGGAAAGAGCGTGGAATAATTTTTTTTTAGATAAAACAAAACCTGCAAGTATTGAAATCATCGGCAATTCGGGAAGGTTTAAATTAGACTTGACTTGCGATGAATCTGTTGAAAATATTTTAAATATAATTGATGATTCCAAAGAACAAAATGGTAATTTTCAGGCAATTAAAGAATTGTTCTCAAATAAAGAAGCGGTCAAATCTACTTTGCAATTGACTGATACGACCAATGGACAAACAAATACTTTGGCTACATTGGTCGCGCACAGCAAAGGCATTACAGGAAAAAATCATCATACAATTTCCAATAAAGATATTTTCCTGATTCCCGCTTCATTAAAATTATCTGACAAGGCACTTTCGGAAGAATTTGGGAAGGCAGACCTTGCGGGTAAAAGCGATAGACTCTTGCAGGCATTTCAGATAATTGATGAAAATATTGAAGCCATAAAAACCATAAATATCGGACAAGCCACCGTTTACCTCAAATCAAAAAATGAAGATTTTAAGCCGATTGGTTTGTATGGCGATGCTATCAATAAGGTCAGTCATTTCATCCTCAAAATTATCAATAGTGAATCAAGTATTTTGTTGATTGATGAAATTGAAAACGGCATACACAGTACCGCTCAAGAGCGTTTGTGGAAAAAAATATTTGAATTAGCTGAAGAGTTTGATGTTCAAATTTTTGCGACGACGCATAGCATTGAAATGATTGCATCGTTTATACGAGTTGTAAATGAGGAAGATGTAGCGGGTGGATATTATGAATTTTTCAGACATCATAAAACCAATGAAATTAGTTCTAATACACACGATGTCAATACTTTATTATTTGAATTAGAAAATAATATCGCGGTAAGAGGCGAATAAAACTATTTCAAATGAGCAAAAATATCTTGATTGTCGAAAGCGATAATGATAAATTCTTTTTGGAGGCATTAGTTCAAAAAATGAACCTTCAAATAGACATCGAATCAAGACCCTTCTGCCGGATAGATGATTACGAGTGCATGGAAGGAGACTCTAAACCTAAGTTGATAGCAGTCCTAAATGCCATAAAAAATCGAAGCCGAAAAGAACCAATAAATGCGATAGGCATTATCATTGACCAAGATGACAAAGAGAGTATTACAAGAATTGAGCAAGTTAATGAAGCGATTAGTGAGGCATTCGGAATAAAAGAGTGTATAGAAATAATCGGAAAATTTGTTACTGTTCCGGTAGATGAAAATACGAATATAAAAATTGGTTTATATCTTCAAAATGTCAATGGACGTGGAAATTTAGAGACTGTTCTCAAAACAATTCACAAAGGCAATTCCACTCACGCTGATTGTTTGAATGTGTGGAAAAAGTGCATAGAAGATGGTGGGCATGCTTTAAAAGTGAGTGATTTTGACAAATTTTGGGTGCAAATTTATCAGCGATACGACCAATGTTCCAAAAAAGAACGCAAACAAGCTGGAAGAAAGTGTAATAACGAAGCTTCCATGAAAAAAGATATTTGGGACTTCAATCACGAAGTTCTAAACGAATTAAAAGATTTTTTAAAATCCCTATAATCAACGAATTAAAGAGAAATGGAATTATTTAATATATTTATCAAAGCCGCTTTTATTGAAAATATGGTACTTGCCTATTTCTTAGGTATGTGTTCCTATTTGGCGGTTTCCAAGACGGTCAAAACAGCGGTTGGGCTTGGTGCAGCGGTTATCTTTGTACTCGCTATCACGATGCCGATTAACTGGGTGATTTACACTTTCTTACTCGAACCAAGCACGAATATACTATCGGGTATCGTCGGTACAGAAATGGATTTAACCTTTTTGCGACTCATTCTGTTTATTGCTGTAATTGCGGCGATGGTGCAGTTGGTCGAGATGGTTATCGAAAAACTCTCTCCGGCACTTTACACTGCGCTCGGTATCTTTCTGCCTTTGATTACGGTGAATTGTGCCATTCTTGGTGGTTCGCTTTTCATGGTATCGCGTGAGTATGCTTTCGGTGAATCGGTGGCTTTTGGTATTGGTTCGGGCTTTGGCTTTTTCTTGGCGATAGTGGCGATTGCTGCGATTCGTGAGAAATTGCGCTACTCGGCTGTTCCTCCGGCATTACGCGGATTGGGTATCGCCTTCATACTGACCGGATTGATGGGTATTGCCTTTATGAGTTTGATGGGCATTGACCCGGCAGCACTTACGGCAGGAAAGTAAATAAAATTAAGTTCAAGCACAAGTATCAAGCACAAGTTCAATTTCATTATCGCCTTTAGCGAAAACATTTTTTAGTATAAATTTGAACTTAGCTCTTGAATTTGAACTTCAAAATAAAATTTTAGCATGACACTGATTATTTCAGCAATAATAGTTTTCGGACTTGTAATTTCGGGTATTGCGGCGATGTTGATATTTGCGCGTCAGCAACTTTTACCACAAGGAGAAGTTAAGATTTTTGTGAATGGCGATAAGGAAAATCCAATCCTTACTTCGCCGGGCGCGACTTTGCTTTCTACGCTTTCGGAGCGCAATGTTTTCCTGCCTTCTGCCTGTGGTGGCGGTGGTACGTGCGCGATGTGCTTATGTCAAGTAGATGCAGGCGGTGGTGATACGCTGCCTACCGAAATGAACCACTTGACACGCAAAGAAGCTGCCGACAATTGGCGTTTGGCTTGCCAAGTGAAGGTGCGTAGCGATATGGACATTCGTGTGCCGGAGGAGATTTTTGGTATCAAAAAATGGGATTGTACCGTTAAGTCCAATTATAATGTGGCTTCATTTATCAAAGAATTTGTAGTGCAATTGCCGGAAGGTGAAGAACTTGAATTTGAGGCAGGTGGTTATATCCAAATCGACGTACCAAAGACGACGGTAGAATATAAAGACATTGATATTACCTCTCACCCGCGTATGGGCAAACCTGCCAAGGAATTTCAATCGGAATGGGATAAATACGGTCTGTGGGATTTGAAAATGGTGAATGACGAGCCGATTTTCCGTGCATATTCTATGGCGAATCACCCCGCAGAGGGCAATATCGTCATGCTCAATATTCGTGTAGCTACACCGCCCTGGGATAGGTCAGCTAATGCTTGGATGAAAGTCAATCCGGGTATTTGTTCGTCTTATGTATTTGGTGCGAAGCCGGGGGATAAGGTGACGGTTTCCGGTCCTTATGGCGAGTTTTTCATCAAGCCGACCAAGAAGGAAATGGTGTATATCGGTGGTGGTGCGGGTATGGCTCCGCTGCGTTCTCACTTATTCCACCTGTTCCACACACTCAAAACGACTGACCGTAAAGTCACATTTTGGTATGGTGGACGTACCAAACGCGAGTTGTTTTATGTAGAGGATTTTAGGAAAATAGAAGAAGAGTTTCCGAATTTCAAATTCTATGTAGCACTTGATAATCCGCTCCCGGAAGATAATTGGAAAGAAAAGAAAGACATCCACGATGAGGAAGGTGACGGTTTCAAAGGTTACATCATGAGCGTAGCCCACGAGCAATACCTCAAAAATCACCCCGAACCGGAAGAGGTCGAATATTACTTCTGCGGACCGCCTGCGATGAACGCTTCCGTTATCAAAACACTCGACGAACTCGGTGTACCGGAAGAAAATATTGCTTTTGATGATTTTGGTGGCTAATGCTTACCGAAATTTTATGAGATATAAAGCTCACTCCTTTTGGGGTGGGCTTTTTTGATGTAGTACTTAAAAAAATCCATTCAGCTTGGTTCAAATTAAAAACGCTGATTTAAAACTTTTATCAAATACAAGCGTATAATTTAGTAACTATTCCCTTTGTTATACTTCATTAGGGTGAGAATTGGACTTTTTGACGTGAGGGATTTTGTACTTAGTTTTTACTTTGGAATTGGGCGTTTATCGGGATAAATAACTAATTTCAAAGTGAAAAATAAGCGCAAAAGCCACCGTCAAAATGTTCGATTCTTACCCTAATGAAGTATAATATTCTTTGGTTTATCTCGGCTCATTAGTTTTTATGTAATTAACTATATATTAAAATATATGTAAATTCAGACTTGTGTTCTTTTTTGGTTTAGTATAAGAAAGGCTTGTAAAGCATTTAGGGTGAACGTAAGAAAAATTCAATAATGTGTATTTTTGAAATTGGAGCGTAAGCGTGAGTCGGCGGACATTTTCAAAATGTCAGGCGACAGCGTTAGTTCATTTTCCTAATTATTAAACTTTTACACAACTTAAAAAACACTAATTCATTAAAGATAATTAAATTTAAAACACAAACGTTCTCGCCTAACATTTCAAAAATGTCCGTCGAGTAAGCGGCTATCCGTCTAACTTTGCCGAACTCAAGTTGCGGGGCGCACTCGTCTGACGAAGGTTTTTGTGAAATGTAGTGATTTGTCTCATAAAATATTCGCACTGAATAAAGGGATTCGTCTGACGAGTATTCGCTTTGGGCAAA
>CALIZI010000192.1 GCA_938028705.1 uncultured Saprospiraceae bacterium
CCATGTACACCTTCGTTCAGACAATTCCACGGAATCTAGTAGTTACCAGTGGGAATACGAACTTGTATTGAACCGAGCTTAAATTTAATTATTTTTAACTTTTTATCAAGGATTTATTAAGGGACTATTCCCTAATTCCCATTTTGTCCAAAGCCCAATATCTATGAACTATGAATTAAACACTAGCGAAGCACAAAAGACTTGATTTATAGCAAATTATATCGTATTTTATGTTTGTCTTTTGTTTTGGCACAGGTATTGCATATTTACAAGCCTAGTACAACAGTGCTAATATCAAAAAATTTCATCTTTCTTTTTTGGTCTTGGGTAAACATCCAAGACCTTTTTTGTGTCTAGCTATGTGAAAATTAAATGCAATATTATTGCATTTGCGAAAAACTCTCCGTACTTTTGCAACCATATTGCAAATACAATAAAGATTCAAATCATGCTGCGTCCACGCTTCAACTTAGATATTCTCGGAATGATACTGTCATTAGCCTGTGCTATACACTGTGCGCTTGCACCTATCATTCTAATGTTCGGGGCATTCACAGGACTACACTTCCTGACCGACCCTACGATAGAACATACCGTCATACTGGGGAGCATGGTCATCGCAGGCGCATCCCTCATACCGCATTATTTTCATCATCGCCGAAAAGAAGTGCTGATAGTAGCCAGTACAGGTTTTGCACTCATATTTATCGGACATTCCTTCGGTTTGGCTTGGCTACATGCCTTACTTATGGTCTCCGGCGGCTCTGCAATTGCATTCTCCCACCTGCTCAATTGGAGATATTGCAAAAAAATAAAAAGCTGTACTTCGAGCTAATCGCAAATTTAAACCTACGGACATTTTCCTTCCTCCCAACTCAAAACTCCTGCCCTTTCTGCAAAACACTCATTATCATAAGTATTGTTGTCGCAACCACAAACGGGTCTGTAAATTTTTACACAAGCTCTTTCCAAATCAATCAAGCTCGCATCAATACATCCATCTGTTGTTGGCAACTCTTCGAGTTCGCAGGATATGATTACCGTTGTAAGCATCATTAGTAGTGCAAAAAGTGTAAATTTCATTGCTGTTTTTAACATAATTATCATATTTAGAAGTTAATAATGTAAAGCTAATTGGGTAAACAAATCATTCATTTAGCCTAAATGACATTACAATATTAACTGTTATTACAGCATATCTCAACTACAAATAATTATGATTTCCAATGTCTATACATTTATAAATAATTTAATAAATATAAATTGTTGTTTGTTTTTGTTTGATTATGAAGTTAATATGTAAAATTATTTTAAAAATAAATACTTATTTTTCATTAAAAATGTAATGGATTATACATAAGTGCTGACTACATCAGCTATCAAATAGGAGAGTGAAATGCCTTTAAGTTATTGTTGAGAAAAACTTGCCATGGAAACTAGTTGCTTATCCCTCCGAACTGGACTTTGGGCATTTTGGAAATTAGGTAACTGGGATCTTCGGTTTTATATCGTAAGTAATTGATTATCAGGTGCTTTATTGTTATTGGAATCAAAATATATTTAATTAATTTAATTTTATAATTATTTGATAAAAATCTTGATAACTATCGGGATACCTAATACCAAATTTCCTAATTCCCCAATGCCCAAAGTCCAGTCCGAAGAAGACTTAAACTTGAGTTTGAATTTGCTCTTAAACTTGAACTTCAAACAGACTCTGATTCATATAAAAAATATTGAACTTATATTTATGTATAGAGATATTTGCAATACTTAATTATTTTCATTAGATTTGTGAAGATTATAAAACAATGAAAAATTAAACTTATGTAAACACCTTATATCTTCATTCATCTGATATTCTCCTTTTTACTCAACTATAAATATACTCATCATAGACACTATGTATTAGTCATACTTTAGTGTAGTATGATTATAACAATTATGGATTGGTAAACCACTTACTGACAATCTATCCGTTGAGTATGCTCCGTATCTTCAAAACAAATACACACCTTTTTAATTTATTAAATTGATGAATAGTCGAATCGTAAATATAATTTATTTGTGTTTGTATTATTTTGACAATCAATAAGTTGCAACATGTTGTAATTCGTTGATTACAAAAAAATATGAACCGATAATTATGAATTGAGAACTGTTCATCTACAAACAATGACTTTATTATGAGAAAAGTAGCAATACTCTTCGTGGCATCGCTATGCCTATTACTCACCGAAACCCACGCTCAAGTTACCAATTACGGAACCAACTCCGGTACACAGGGAGACTACAGCAGTTTCTTTGGCACCAACACCGGTGCAGTCAATACGGGTGATAGAAACACCTACATCGGACACAATTCCGGTATGGCAACAACCACCGGACTAAGAAATACCGCCATTGGTGCTTATGCCGGACGATACACTACCACCGGAGAAAAAAATGTATTCGGCGGAGCTTATGCTGGACTTCAAAATACCATAGGAACACACAACACCTTCTTAGGACACGCCGCTGGATATAAAAATACGGAAGGTACACACAATGTTTACATCGGAAATATCGCCGGATATGAAAATGCCATCGGTGTTAGCAATGTATATATAGGACATGCTGCCGGACGATTTAGCACTGCCAGCTATAATGTATTCGTAGGTAATGGTTCGGGCTACCGCAATACCGAAGGAAAAAGCAATGTCTTTGTAGGAAATGCCAGCGGATACGACAATACCACAGGCTCTTGGGGTACTTTTATAGGTAATGGCGCAGGACGTAAAAATATCACAGGAAACAGTAATACCTTTGTCGGTAATGGTGCAGGTTATGAAAATACCACAGGAAACTACAATACCTTTACAGGTAATGGTGCAGGTTATAAAAATATAGAGGGAGCAAGCAATGTATTCAGTGGCACGAACTCAGGATATGCCAACACCACCGGTTCGCACAACGTTTTCGCAGGACACGGCTCAGGGCGGTACAATACTACAGGACAAAGAAATGTATTTACAGGTCATGCCTCGGGTTACCTGAATACCACAGGAGAAAAAAATGTATTCACTGGCTATGTTGCCGGATACAAAAATACGGAAGGCGTACAGAACCTCTTTAACGGGTATGCGGCAGGTTATCAAAATACAACAGGAAATAACAACGCTTTTCTTGGGCATGCTGCAGGTTACGACAATACGGTGGGTATGCGAAATACTTTTGTCGGAACATCATCCGGTAGAAAAAATGCCGGAGGACTAAACAATGTCTTTGTCGGTATGAATGCCGGCTTCAATAATACGGGCGGACACAACAACGTACTCGTCGGATACGAGGCAGGAAGAGACATACAGGGTGATAGAAATGTCTGTCTCGGATTCCGTGCAGGTATGCAAGAAACCGGCGAAAATAAACTCTATATCGACAATTCAGGAACCACTGTACCACTCATTTATGGAGATTTTGATACCAACCAACTCGGTATCAATACCAATACTATTCCTGCCGATTACGCCATGGCAGTCAAAGGAAAAATCATTACCGAAGAAGTCCGCGTACAGCTTAAAGGTAATTGGCCCGATTACGTATTCGCCAAAGATTACGACCTCCTGCCAATTCAAGATTTAAAAACATTCATATCAAAAGAAAATCACCTACCCGATGTACCTTCCTCTGCACAAATCGAAGCACAAGGCGGTACAGACGTAGGCGAAATGAATCAAATTTTATTGAAAAAAGTAGAAGAACTCACCCTCTACATCATTCAACTGAATGAAGAAATAGAGGAATTGAAGAAAAAGTGATTGGGGATTAGTTAATCAGTTGATTGGTTAATTAGTTGAACGGTTAAACAGGTAATTAGTTAAATAAGAATTAATTTTATTTTTAATAAATTAATTATATTTAAAATATTTTATTTATAAAATTTTTAAATAAAAAATACTAATCAACTTTATAAACCCTATAAACCAATCACTCTATAAACTTTAAAATTATATAAATATGAGTGTTACCACAACATCTCTGGCACCGCGAAGCGGTAGCCTCGGCATACAATTGGCGGGACACCTGTTGCGAAGGGCATCCTTTAGGCTCACCAAGCCTCGTGTGGACCAACTCGCAGCTATGACCGCCAATGCGGCAGTAAATAATCTTTTTAATACCGCATCACCTACCCCATATACTCCGGAACCGCTTGATTTCAGAGTTCATGCCGATACCGGCGGGGTATGGATTAGCGATGATACTGCCCCTAACGAAAATGCAACCAACCGCAGACAATGGGTAGCGATTTGGTGGTTTCAGAATGCGATACAAGACCCCTCGGCTAACCATAAATTGGCGTTTTTTATTCATACCTTTTTTACCGTATCGCACATAGGAATAGGAGGAGGCTATCAAGCATCCAGACATTTCTACGACCACCTTTTACTGCTCAATTATGCAGCCGAAAACGATATGGATTTGAAGACCCTTGCCAAAAAAATGACGCTTAACAACACCATGCTGTACTACCTCAATAATCGGCAGAACACAAAGAACGGTGTAAACGAAAACTACGCCAGAGAGTTTCTCGAACTCTTTACCATAGGGCGCGGCGAACAGGAATCTCCCGGCATTTATACCAATTACACCGAAGCAGACATTACGGAATTAGCACGACTCTTAACAGGGTTTACCACAAAAAGCACGCGCAATGGTAGTGATGTTGACCCTGATACGGGTATCTTCACAGGCTATGCCAATACTAACAACCACGACACAGGTAATAAGACTTTTTCTGATAAACTCGGTAATGGTACAACAGCTACCATTACCGGACAAAACACCGTAGCAGGTATGTATCAGGAACTGGACGATTTTGTAAATTTGGTATTCAACAATCCCGAAACCGCCCGAAACTATGCCCGAAAAATGTATCGGTTTTATGTCAGTTCCGAAATTGATAACACTATCGAAAATACGGTCATTGAAGGTTTGGCAAATGACCTCATCGCTAATAATTACGACTTGGTCGCTACCCTAAAATTGCTACTCAAAAGCCAGCATTTTTATAGTATGTGTACTGCCGTAGAAGGTGGTGGTAATTTGGTCAAGTCGCCCATAGAGCTGCTCGCTGAAGCCATGAGTTTCTTTAACACGGATTTGCCGAATTTACCGGCATCGCCGTCAGAAACGCAAATAACACACCATTTCTTCCATTTCGGAACAAGATATGTCTTCAATAACTTTGGGCAAAATGGCGGAATGTTGCTATTAGCACCAACTAGCGTTGCAGGCTATCCGGCTTATTATCAAGAGCCTTTGAGAGATAAAAACTGGTACAACGGTACTACACTGCCTACGCGCTACGGTATCGGTCAGTTGTTTGTCAACAATCAATCTTACATCAACAGCACTTTACACACCCACATTGATTCGGTGGCTTTTGCCAATTATCTGGCGGATACACTCAATGTGGACGTAGGTGATGCCGATGCTATGGTAGATGCCGTTGTAGATTATCTGCTCCCCCAAGCACTGACATCAGACAGGCGCGATATTATTAAAAATATATTTCTGGACGACCTTTCTCCCATCAACTGGCAATGCGAATGGGGACTCTATCATGGTGACGGATGCAATGTAGCACCCGGTGTACCACCTGATGGTGACGAAAACAGGGTACGCCCGCATTTGGATGCCTTAGTAGTGGCTGTATTATCATCACAGGAATTTCAATTAAAGTAATGTAGTAGCGAGTTGCGAGCTTTCGAGTTAAAACCGAATTTTTGTATTATAATTATTTTAATTTTATTAAAATTTTTATTATTAAAATAATTAAAATTTTATATATTATTTATTAAAAAATATTTAAATGCAAAAATTGAGTTAATCAGTTGAGTTACGAGTTATAATATACGCTCTACGCTCACACTCTACACGCTCACACGCTCCACTACTCAAAAATATAATTATGAAACGTAGAGATTTCTTTAAACATACGGCTCCGCTGGTGACAGCACCAATATTACTCAATTCGGGTGTAGCAAGAGCCTTCAATAGTTTCGATTTATTCACCTCGCTATCTTGCGAGACGGTACGGGAACGCTTCCTTGTCGTCGTTCAATTAAGAGGGGCGAATGACGGACTCAATACCATTATCAGACCCGAATATGATAGTGCTTACCAAGCTCAAAGACCGGATGTCTATATCCCCCCAACAGACTTGTTATCTTCTTCTAATAGTGTTTTTAATGGTATAAACTTTCATCCGAATTTGGGTAAAATCAGGGATTTAGCTAATAAAGATTGTCTGAATGTTATTCAATCCGTAGGCTACCCGACGATGAACAGGTCGCACTTTAAAGCTACTGATTTGTGGCTCACCGGAGGAGATGGGACAAATACCGCGATTCCTTCAAGACCCGACGAGACCAGTTCATCTATCACAGAAGGATGGATGGGGCTGTACCTCGAAAATATCTTTGAAGGATACGACGGTAAGCCTAGTGCTTTTATGCCCGATCCGCTGGGTATTCATCTGAAAAGTAAAAGCCAGTCACTGGGTTTTCATACCCATGATCAACACCTTGCGGCAGTGAATCTTGGTGTCAAAACAACTGATGGCTTTTATGCTTTACTTTCCGAACAAGGCATTAGCCCGGAGTTTTTTGCAGAAAGTTCTTGTGGCGACAGGGTTGATTTTATGAAGCTGATAGATAGGGAAACTCAGGTCTATGGCAAGCGGATTCAAGAGACATTTGACAGAGGGCAAAACAGTTCAGTGGACTATGGTAACCACGATTTGGCGGCACAATTGAGGACGGTAGCCCGATTGGTCAATGGCGGTTCAAAAACCAAAGTTTTCCTAACGGAAATGAGCGGATTTGATACCCACGTCAATCAATTGACAGGACATGCCAACCTGATGACGCACCTCTCCGAATCCGTCCATGCCTTTATGGATGATTTGGATAAAATGGGTATTTTGGATAGGTGCTTGATTGTTACCTTCTCCGAGTTTGGTCGAAAATTTATCAGCAATGCCAGTAATGGTACTGACCACGGTACACTTGCACCGATGTTGGTTTTCGGGCATCCTGATAAAATCAACAGCGGACTCACCGGACCAAAACTTAACGTGACTACGATAGACGGTCAGGGTGCGCCAACGGTGGCAACAGGCAACCATGTAGATTACAGAAATGTATTTAGGAGTATCCTCAACAAATGGTTGGGTGCAGAGCAAGATACGCTTGATGTCGCGTTCTCGGCGCACGGCGAGCAGAATCTCGACCTGATTAAAACAGGTAGTGATGCTTCCGGTACTGCGGGCTGTTATGTGCCGAATCAGGAAGATAATGAGCATATTGTCAATGTCAGTATTCCTACCGTAGAGGATGAGGTCAGTACAGGTACTTATGTGCCTGCGGGCATTACAGCGGGTGGTGTAAGCACCGAACCATTACACGAAATTACGGCTTGCAATTACGTAGATTTATTGCCGGGATTTGTGGCTGCCTGTGGTACAAATGTTATTGTCTATCCATTTGCTTGTCAGGTTGGTCCACCACCTGCTGCGCTTATTGCAGACGGCGGAGGCAATCAGGCAGAGGAGTATATAGAAGCCGTCTATACCCAACAGCAACAGGTAGGCAAGGAAAGCCAACTGGTAGAATATACGCCTACCTTTGAACGTATCAAAATCAAACTTGCGCCTAATCCCGCTACTGATTTTGTGAATGTCTCCTTCACCGTCAGACCGGGAGAAAAGGATGTCCGTTTGGAGTTGTTGGATGCCAAAGGAAGCATCGTTCCGGTACGTGTACCTGCCTTCTCTTCGCAAGATGCGGACATCAATGTAACCTTGGATATTTCGCATGTATCACCGGGTGTGTATTATATACGATATGTCAGTCATGCCATGATAGAGACTTTTAAAGTGGTGATCATGTAGCGATATGAAAAGTATGATTGGATGAAATAGAATGAGTGAATAACTGATGTTGTTCGCTCATTCGTTTTTTGAGGCTACATATTTTGTTTTTGTTTTAAAATGAAGCCAAAGAAGTATAAACTAAAATATTTTTTTGATAAATATGTCGAAAAAGTTCACTATATTTACACCCGATTTTCGCAATGCTCCCATCTTTTTTTGTGAAATCAAAAATAAGGTAGTGGCACACCCCTTAAATCAAGTTGAATATGTAGCCCCCAAGTTTTTAGGTGGTTTAGTTGTCAGACGAATGCTGTTTTAGAAGGCACCGATTATTTGATAATATCTTTGCTTTTAGCAAAAGAATTCGTCTGACAACTCTCCCTGCTCTGATTTTTGGGGGCTACATATTCAACTTGGGTTAAATCAATGTGTTCGCCAAATTGGGTATTCAGTGTTTTTTGATTTTTAATAAAATTAAATTATAATTTATATTTACAATGGTTCGTGAAGGTTTTTAGTTAAAAATCAAGAATTTGCTCGCGGTCAATTTTTAATAAAAATCATAAAATACTGATAATCAATTTGTTACGATTTTTGTAAGAAAATTTTGATTCGGTTGGAATCGGTTTTTTAATTATTTAGCTGTGTGGGGAATCCCCACACCCACAAATAATTAAATTTTTGACTCAAAACCTCCCCCAAAACCAAAGATTATTCTAAAATGAGCTTCACGAACCATTGATTTAATTAAAAATAAATTTTTACAAAAAAAATAAATAAACTATTCATGTTCGATTTGTAATTTTTAATTTGGCGAACACATTATTAAATAACTACCCACTAAAATTGTGTAATTTGCGTTTTTTTTCAAAACTTTTGTCAATCTTTTGTAACAAATTAACCATAATTGGACGTACATATCTTCATTCATATTTTTCTTCTTAATTATTTAAAACAGCGCAACCAAACAATAAAAAACCGCTGTACATGCTCTAATACCTTAGAATATAAGGCATTCGCTGAAAATGACCTGATTTTATTGATAAACAACGATTAAAACATAGATAAAGTCATTTTATGATTGTTTTTATCATACACCTGACAACCGACCTGTAATATGTCACACTAATGCAACTAAATCGCTTTTTTTTCGTCTTAATATAACAAGATACCTAAACCAAATTTTTTTTTAGTAATATCCACACACTATTAAGCTCAAAAATTAAACATCAAGTATCATGAAACTAAAAGGCTATCAATTAATTAGAAACAATTTCAAAAAAACATTAATGTATTTCGTATTGATTTTATTGACAACCAATACTTACGGACAAGTAGTTATCAATGAAATCAATTACCGTTCTGTTGCCATACAAGAGAATACCGAATTTGTCGAATTGTACAATGCAGGCAACACCGCTGTCAACATAGGCAATTGGCAACTGACTGACGGTATCACTTACCAATTTCCGGCAGGAACTACCCTCAATGCCGGAAGCTACATAGTCGTCTGTGGCGACCCTGCAACTTGTCAATCTAAATTCAGCTTTAGTGGTGCCAGAGGACCTTTCACCGGCGGTTTGAGCAATTCCGGCGATGAAGTTGTTTTGAGAGATGCCTCCTTTAATGTCATAGACGAGGTAGATTATGAAAGTTGGAAGGAGTGGCCCAATGTCCGTTTTAACGATTACGAAAGTACAGAAGCCGTTCCATTCCGACCAAGTGGTACGGATTATACCGAAACCGTCAACAATAAAGAGGCTGTTTCTATTCAAAAAATTAATCCAAATCTTGACGGTAAGCATGGTGGTGCTTGGGGAGCAGCTACGCCAAGCCCTGGGTCACAAAATTCAGGTTATCAATCCAATCATACCAACATACCCGTTATCAAAAGCGTCTCCAAATCGCCGGACAAACCCATGAGTGGCGAGGAAGTGAGGGTAAAAGCAGATTTTGATAATGATTCTCTGTATGCCGATATTCTAAATGTAGAGCTTGAGTACCAAGCCATGAATGCAGGGAATTATATTGCCAGATCTGATGGAGCTTATCAAAACAACTGGATAAGTATCCCGATGCTTGACGATGGTATGGGAGCGGACTCTACCGCTAATAATGGTGTATATACGGCAGTCATTCCTACAAATATACAACAGCACAGAACTTTGGTCAGATATAGGGTAAAAGTGACAACCACTAATGGTTTTGACAAAACATATCCCGACCAAAATCATAAGGAAAGCAACTACGCCTACTATATATATGATGGTGATGCCGATTTTGCCGGATGTAGTTTTGCCAACCTCAATGAAATGCAGAATATTACGATTATTACCAAACAATCCATTACCAACCAATACATAGGTAATCAAAGTACAGATACTATCGGGTACTTCGACAGAGTCTATAAAGACAATGACTATCTTGGAGAAGGAACATTGATTTATAACGGAAAAATTTATGACCATATAGGCTTTCGTCCGAGAGGTAAAAGTCGTTGGTTTAGAGTGAAGCCCGGTATAAAATTCGATTTAAATTCAGAAAAAGAAATTGAAGTCGTTGATGATTATGGTAAAAAATACGATGTAGAGCGTGGCAAATTAGTCCTTTCCGGTACTTGGGTCAACGATGCGGCATCGCATGGTCTCGTCGAAAGCCTTGTTTATAAAATACTCGAACTCACCGGAGGAGTGCATAAATACACGGATTATACCTCATTGAGAATCGTAGATAGCTCTACCGAAGCCGGTAATAACGGAGATTTTTGGGGCATTTATTTGATACAAGAAGATTATAACGGCGACTTGTTGAAAGAGCACAAACTGCCTGATGGTAATATTTGGACTACTTACGACCCGGTAGGTGCGCCAAGATTTATCTATCCAGATAGTTATGGAGATTTTCCGGGTGCTCAAAGTCAACAACCTTGGATAAACTCCCCGACTGGGCAGGCTTACAGACCCCAACCTGATATTTCTACGCTGACAAAAGAAGTGTTTTATGGTGACTGGATTGCCAATGAATTTTGGGCAAACGGCGAGGCTAATTATTATGGCAAACACAGTTACAGAGAATATTATAATCCGCTTACCAATAAATGGATAGGTTGGTGTAAAGATTACGATGGTGCATTTGGTAGTGGCAATAATGTAAGAGCAGTCAGCACTACTGCAACTGCTAATGCTGATTTTATTATCAGACAACCTTTGATTATGCCGGAAGATTTAGAAATTGAATATCAAGGCTACCTACGCTCGGCTTACGATTTATTATTAAATGTTGAACAAAGCGAATACCTCGTAGATTCCGAACTCGCCAAAATCTACGACCCCAATGCAGCCTGTGATTGGGTAGCACTGGACCAGAGCCGATGGGGAAAAAACGATAACTTATGGGGACTAAGCTACCCCGAAGGCAGCGCAGCCGCTCACTTTAATTTTTATAAAACATGGTTTCAAAACAGAGCCGGCTATTTAGCTAATGATTCAGACCAAGGAATACTGGATGGTGATATTCCCAATAAACCAAGCATTACGCTGATCGGAAGCCCTGCTTTGGATGACCTCGCTTTTAGTAATTCCCCATTTACAGACCCCAACAATAGTTCATTTGCTGCATTAGAATGGAGGGTAGGAGAGTGGTCGGACCCCACCAACCCCGAATACCTCCCCACCGAAGAACCTATTTACGAAATCACACCCCTTTGGGAAAGTGGCGAAATCAACTCATTTTCCAGCAGTTATACTATACCTGATGTCGGACTCAAAGTCGGACATACCTACAAAGTAAGAGTTCGATACAAAGATGGTTCGGACAGATGGAGTCACTGGTCAGACCCCGTAACATTCATCGCCGAAGAACCGCAAAACACCGCTACCCCCAATATCGTTATCAACGAAATCATGTACAACACCGATGGTACTTGTGGCAATGAATACCTCGAAATCAAAAATGCTGAAAGTACGACCGTTTCTCTGGATCGTTACCAATTTACCAATGGTATCGACTTTGATTTCCCTACGGGCGCAAGTATTCCTGCGGGTGCTACGCTCGTATTGGCGCGTGATAGTGTTGAATTTGTACAAAGATATGGCTTCTCACCTTACGGTGATTATAAAGGCTCATTGGATAATAATGGTGAAAAAATCACGCTGCGAGGCGCATTCAGAGCCATTGTAGATACCGTCAGATACAACGACGCAGGAGCATGGGATGTGCTGCCCGACGGCGACGGACCTTCACTCGAATTACTGGATGTCACCCTCGACAATTCACTGCCACAAAGCTGGTTCCGTTCAGACGATGTATGCGGTACACCTGCCGCTGACAATTCGCGCACCTGTGCCTCTACGAATGACCTCATCGTTATCAACGAAATTAATTACAACTCCGATGACGGTACCAATCCGGGCGATTGGGTAGAACTCTATAACCCCGGCGCATCGGCAGTAGATATATCCAACTGGGAATTTTATGACGGTGACGGCATATTTGTCATTCCGGCAGGAACAAGTATTGGTGCTGACCAATATCTTGTTTTGGTAGAAAGTGCTTCTATGTTTGCAGGTACTTTTCTAAACCTCACTGCCAATGATTACTTAGGCGATCTGCCATTTACATTAAGCGGTAAAGGCGAGCGTATTTCTCTCTTTAATGAAAATAAATGCTTGGTCGATTATGTGCCTTTCGACGACAAACTGCCTTGGCCCGAAGAACCGGACGGTGACGGACCAACACTTTCTTTAATCTCAACAAATTCGGATAATGCACTGGCGCAATCATGGGAATCTTCCGGTGACTTTGGCTCCGCCAACGGTACGCCCGGACGTGAAAATGTACCATGTCTTCAGAGCAACGTCATACTGCCTACATCGGTATGTACAGGTATTCCCGCTAGATTAAAAGTAGATATTGTTCAGGATGATATGACTTACTTTTGGCAATTTCCGGGAGCCAACCCACCCTTCGCTACGGCTGATTCAGCGCAAGTGGTGTGGAGTACACCCGGTCTCAAAACCGTTCAGCTTATTACCACTTATGAAGAGTGTACACGAATACAAAACTATCAAATAGACATCACTTGTACCGTTTCTGACACTTATACTACGCCGGAAGATGTAGCGGTAAATGCTACTGTTTCCAATATAGTAGCAGGTTCTCCCCCCACACTTATATCTGATGTTGCTAACGGTACATTGACCTTCAATCCTGATGGCAGTTTCAATTACGTACCGGATGCAGACTATTATGGTCCTGACCAGTTTATATATGAAACTTGTACAGTAGGAACACCCGCAGATACTGTTATTTATATCACGCCAAAAAGTTTCGTAGGACAAGTTGCCGCTTCCACTGATGATGCAGAAGAAGAACCCGCCGGTACAATGTACTTCAACAGTACCGACCTCGAATTTATGATAGATAATAATAGAGGTGCTCAAAATGCGGTTGGTATTCGCATTACTAATGTAGATGTACCACAAGGCGCAGTTATTACGAATGCTTACTTAGAATTTGTAGCTGATGAGGCTGATACCATCTCAACTTCTTTAACTATCAATGCAGAAGCTATAGGAAATGCTCCTGCCTTCGGTAGTGCAGCCAATACCATAAGTGCAAAACAACGTACAACCTCAACAGTAGCATGGAATAGTCTGCCGGAATGGGTGATAGCCAGTACCTATAATAGTCCTGACATAACTACTGTCATACAAGAACTTACAGATAGAAGCGACTGGACAAACGGAAATGCCATGACCTTCATAATAGAAGGTTCAGGACAACGAGTAGCCGAAAGTTTTGACGGTTCAACACTTTTAGCACCAAAATTATTTATTAATTACGAATCCGTAGATTCAATAACAATCACCCCAAGCACCGGAACTTGTCTCACATCTATTGTCGAAATTGATGTCACTCCTGTCAATGACCAGCCCGTTGCAGTCGATGATACACAAACGATTGTAGAAGATGTAACCTTAGATAACATGGTACTGACCAATGACAGCGACATTGAAAATGACGTATTGACTGTCAATACTACACCTGTTGTCAGCCCCGCAAATGGTTCGCTTGCTTTAAATGCTGACGGTACATATACCTATACGCCAAATGCTGACTTCAATGGTACAGATATATTTGAGTACGAAGTATGTGATAATGGCAGTCCGATAGCTTGCGATACAGCAAGTGTCACCATTACTGTTGACGCTGTTAATGATACACCCGTTACGGCAGATGATAATTATACTATGGATGAAGATGGTGGTATGTTATCAGATAATGTATTATTGAATGATAGTGATATAGAAAACAATACATTGACAATCACTATGCCGCCTGTAGTGTCACCTGCCAATGGTGTGTTGATTATGAATGCCAATGGTGATTTTGACTATACGCCTAATGCGAATTTCAATGGCACAGATTATTTCCAATACGAAGTATGTGATGACGGTACACCCGTTGAATGCCAGACAGCAATAGTCACCATAACAATAAATGCTATCAATGATGCACCAATTGCAGTGGACGACAATAAATCTACGCCCGAAGAAGCATCCGCTGTAGGCAATGCGCTTTCCAATGACATCAATGTGGACGGTGATAACCTTCAAGCAAATATTACCCTAGTTACTTTACCTACCAACGGAACTGCCTCTATCCTCCAAGGAGGTTCCTATTTTTACACACCAGATACTGATTTTATAGGTACAGATACTTTTGAATACGAAGTTTGTGACGACGGCAACCCTGTATTATGCGATACTGCCACTATCACGATTACTGTTGATAACGTCAACGATATGCCGATTGCAGTAGCCGATACTATACATGTATTTGCCAACTCTATGGCACAGGTAAATGTATTGGCAAATGATACCGACATTGAAAATGATAGCTTATATATAACAACAGTTCCTTCAGTAGCACCTATGGGAGGTACACTGAATATGTGGACAAATGGCGATATTGAATACACCCCCGAACCCGATTACACCGGAACAATTACTTTCTCTTATGAAGTTTGTGACAATGGCATGCCCGCTCAATGTACTACTGCCGAAGTAGTCGTGATTGTTGAGCTAGACTGTATTGACATTCAGCTTTTTGCATGGCTCGAAGGTCCGTATAACACCGCTACCTTTGACATGAACAATACACTCAATGAGACACGTCGCATACTGCCTGGACAAACACCTGTCGGTCTAGCAAATCCTACACCTGCCGGACAACCATACAACGTAGCTCCATGGAACTACACAGGTACAGAAGGTGCAACTTGGACAGACGCAGATTATGTACCCGATATGGTGGATTGGGTATTGGTTTCTATCAGAACCGATGTGGCTAAAAGTACAGAAATTGTACGTACTGCCGCACTCATCAATAAAGACGGTAGTATGACCTTCCCCGACAGATGTGCTTTTACACCCGTCCAGGGAGTGGATTCGGTCTATGCCGTTGTTGAGCATCGCAATCATATTGGTATCATGACTCCCGAACCGATAGAAATCGTCAATGGCGTACTCACCTACGATTTCCGTACTTCTGATAGTTTTAAAGACCCCACCAGTTTTGGACAAAAACAACTCTCCACCGGAGAGTGGGCTATGTACACAGGAGATTGTGATCAAGCGGACTTCCCAAGTTTTGATATTAACGGAACAGATAAAGCAGTTTGGGTGATAGACAATGGTATTTTTGACGAATATCTCTATTCAGACCTAAATATGGACGGTGATGTTAATGGTGCAGATAAATCACTGTGGTTTGATAATAACGGTATCTCTTCGAGAGTGCCTAAGTAAGCGTTAATCAGGTCTAAATATGTATTAAAATAATTTTTAATAAAATTATAAAATAGAAAAAGGGTTTAACGAATTTTCGTTAAGCCCTTTTTCATTTTTGAATCGGATTCACAAATGATATTATGACAACTATGGACTGTCCGACTGCGGACCGATAGCCGAATATTCTTTTCGCTCATATGTATTAAGCGGTGAAAAATGTAAAATGTAAAACACAAAATGTAAAAGTGTCGATAGGACATGAAGTTATTTATTTTTAAATTGTTATATATTTAAAATTTTTAAAATCAAATTATTTTTAAAAAACATTCACGTTATACACTTTTACATTTTACATTTATTATTTTACATTACAATAACGATTTTCACCTTATAGTACAGATGAGCGATTCTTTTACTCAATCAATATTTTCTCGTAAGTTATATTTTCTCCGATTTTAATTTTAATCGAATACATACCTCGCGGAAGTGTAGAAACATCTAATGTATTACCACTCATTGAATGATAGACTTGTCTGCCTGCCATATCAAAAAGGGCGATGTCATCTATTGTTTCATCACTTAAAAGACTAATGTGAATGATGTCTTTGGTGGGGTTGGGATATACTGCAATACTCCTGTTGATATACCTTGCACTGACCACAGAGGAGTAAGAAAATGCACCGTCAACATCAATTTGTTTGAGGCGATAATAATTGATGCCGATGAAAGGTGAGTTGTCTATATGTCTGTAATCGTGTTGGTTGGTGGAGTTACCTTGCCCGTTTTTCCATGCTATTTTTTCCCAATTCGTACCATCCTTGCTTTTTTGAATATCAAAACCTGCATTATTGGTTTCGGTGGCGGTTGCCCATGTCAGGACAATGGTATTTTCCTGCACATAGGCACGCAAAGGAGCGGCAGTTTCGATTGGAAGCTCTAATTCGGAGTAGTAATAAGCTCTTTCATAGTCATATACCCATTCGCCATTTTCCCAAATATAGCGGGTACGATGATTAAGTTTTTCCAAAAATTTATCTTCTTCATATTCATTAAAAGGCGGTAAAATCAGGTCTGCATAAGTATAGGCACTATCGTAAGTGTCTTCCAATTTTGAAGTATATTCCCATTGCTGGGTGTCTTCGTTCCAATTGCTGTAAAGGCTTATGATTTTGTGGTTGGCATCGTCATATTCCCATTCAATCCTTGAGGTAAGCATCCAAATACCAAATTCTTTAGTGTAATACCTGCACTCAATCCGGTTGTTATTGTCATCATAAGTATATTCCTGTTTTGTATAATAGTCCGAATAAAAATTTTCACGGATAGAAGTCAATAGATTTCCGTTGCTATCATAAATATTGGTTAGTCTGAGATTAGTCAGCCATGATCCACCAAGTGATCCTCCTTCCTGTTCAATCCGACTCAACAGGTTTCCATCTGCGTCATAAGCCCATAAAGTACGATAGAGAGAGAGACATGATATAGTACCCGCACAATCGTAACCAGTCTGACTAATCAAACGCCCTGCTGCATCATAAAATTGGTCTCTTCTACCAACAAATTCCCAGTCATTATACGCATAACTCCAAGAAAATGTACTCCGTATAACTGAATCGCTGTTATATTGATATTCAAGTTTTAAGCGGTTACTCCATTGACCATACCAACGATATTCAATATCTAAAATTTCTCTGTTTTCATCATTGTAGGAATATTCATTTTTTGAATAAGCTATCCATTGTTGGGTGTCGGTATCCCAATTGCAGATAATCTTAATCGTGAGTAAACTGTCGCTATACGTGTATTCCTCTTTTCTAAACCCAATCCACTGTCCGGTATTTGTATCCCAATTATAACGGGCAAATAGCGTCCTGTTACCATTCGTGTCGTGTGCTCCTTCAGTTTTTTTCCTATAAATCCATTGTTGGGTCGTGTCATCCCAATTAAATAAGAGGTAAAGCGTTTCACCCCATTCATCGTAGGTATATTCTTCTTTAGTAATCGGTAATAGTTCTTGGGTATCGTCATTCCAATCATAATCTACAAACAGTGTTATATTGCCTTGATTATCAAAAGCGTACACTTCTTTGTCTGTATCTGTCCATGATTGTGTGTTACTATCAAATGTTCGGACTACGGTAGAATCCAGCGCTTGAATTTGTCCTTGTAAAGTAGAAATAATGAGAACACTCCACAGCATTAATGTCGTAAATATTTTCATAGTCAATGGTTTAAAATTTTTAAAAAAATAAATTAATGTGTGTGATTGTAATTCAAAGGTAGGTGAAAACAGGCACATAAAAAAGGGAAAAAAATGTCGTTTTCTAATGTGTTTTATTTTAATGTAATTTATGAACAAAAAGAAATAAGCCTTTTGAGTTTGAATGAAAAAAGGAGTTTTATAAAAATATTATACATCGTATATTGCTAATGTACGATTTTATTTATAAATTTGCCTTGTGAAAATTAAAAAAGATTTTAATATTGAAGGCTCAGACCGCGCTATTCAAATTGCTAAAGTAGCGGATGCCCTTGCACATCCTTTGAGGGTTGCGCTTGTACACTATGTCAGTAAGAAAAATAAGGTCGGAGATGATGTTTGTAATAAAGATTTGGTTGAGCATTTTCCTTACAGCCAATCCAACCTTTCACAACACATTAAAAAACTAAAAGAAGCGGATATATTTGAAGTAGAATATATCAATAAATTTTCTTTTTACAGTGTCAATAAAAAAACCTTGAAGGCTTTTAATAAAGAACTTTCTAAATTCTGATTTTTTAATAATTTGCCTAAATTCACCTAATCTTAATACTTTAATACTAAGTTATAACCTGTTATTTTTCAGTTAGTTAAGTAAAACTATGAACCATGAACTAACAACTATGAACTGAAAATCATAAATCGCTAATGTATGTTAATGACAACAAATTCATCGCACTGGAACGACATTAAAACCATCTATATAGAAGGCATCAGGTACCGAGTGGCAATTCTTAAAATTGGAAGATAACTTACTTTCGATTGATGAAAAAATTTACCCGATAGACCAACTCCCCACCATCCTCGGCATCTTCCAACACATCATTGATTACTATAAAGCCATTCTTGAACCTGTAGAGGCCTGACAAACACCATAAGCCACTAAAATACAAACCTACCGCATCAGCATTTTTATCAACAAAAAAAGGGAATGATTGAAACAAATGTCGAAAATGATTAACTTTGTACAAAACACGAATTATGGCTTACAGAGATTTTACACTTAATACATTGGAAGAGAAATTTTCAATAATCAACAAAGGAAAAATTCTTTTTTCCAAATCTGATATTACGCCTATAGCACCGGACTCATGGTTATCAGAGGCTCTAAGAATGGGAAAGGGACTGCGTCTGCGAAGTGAAAAAGCCCGTTCGGAAGCTATCGTAACTCCCATTTTATTTTTTTTAAGAAAGAGAAATCACAATTTTTTCACCATTCATTCAGGTGAAGTGTTGAACGTAGATAAAGAAAACGGACTAAACGGCGAGTGTGACTTTTTACTCTCTCAAAATACGGGTTCTTACACCATTGATACGCCGATTATTTCAATAGTCGAAGCCAAAAAACATGACCTTGACTTGGGTATCAATCAATGTACCGCTCAAATGTATGGCTCTGCATTATACAATAAGAAAAAAGGGAAATTTTCGGATGTGATATACGGTTGTGTAACGACAGGTACCGAGTGGCAATTCTTAAAATTAGAAGATAACTTACTTTCCATTGATGAAAAAATCTACCCGATAGACCAACTCCCCACCATCCTCGGCATCTTCCAACACATCATAGATTACTACAAAGCCATACTCGAACCCGTAGAGGCTTGACTTACCACATCAACAAAAAAAGAGAATGGTTGAAACAAATCCCAAAAAGTATTAACTTTGTATAAAACGCGAATTATGGCTTACAGAGATTTCACATTAAAGGAACTAAACAAAAAATTTGGTATAAAAAGCAAACGGACTCTTCTTTTTAATGATGTATCAATACAACAAGTATCTCCTAGTGATTGGCTGAATAAGACTTTATCGCTTAGTCGTAAGTTGTTGTTGAGGAGCGAAAAAGCAAAGTCGGAAGCCATTGTGATGCCTATTCTCATGGAGTTGAAAGAGATAAATCAGGACTTCTTCACAATTCACTCTGGAGAAATGCTGAATGTAGATAAAGAGTTGGGTATCAATGGGGAGTGTGATTTCTTACTTTCTCAAAATACGGGTTCTTACACTATTGATACGCCGATTATTTCCGTAGTTGAAGCCAAAAAAGGATATTTAGACGTAGGAGTAAATCAATGTGCTGCACAAATGTATGGCGCAAAAGCCTACAATGAACAAGAAGGAAAACCAACGGACATCATATATGGTTGTGTCACCAACTCCGGTCAATGGCAGTTTTTGAAATTAGAAAATAACTTACTCTCTATTGATGAAAAAATCTATCCGATAGACCAACTCCCAACCGTACTCGGCATCTTCCAACACATCATAGATTACTATAAAGCCATTCTCGAGCCCGTAGAGACTTGACTTACCAACCATTCGCCACTTCTGACCGACTTATACTTCGGGCAGACAGCAAGCACATCAGTATTTTTATACACAAAAAAAGAGAATAGTTGAAACAAATCTCAAAAATGATTAACTTTGTATAAAACGCGAATTATGGCTTATAGAGATTTTACATTAAAGGAACTGGATAAAAAATTTGGGATAGATAGTCAGGTATCAGGTTTATTCGATGTATCAAAAATTGACACTGTACATCCGAGTGCGTGGCTCACAGAATCTTTGGAAATAGGAAATCAACTGCGATTGAATACCGAAAAAGCCAAATCTGAGGCAGTTGTGATGCCCATTTTGCTGGAAATGAAAAAACGCAACAACAGCTTCTTCACGATTTTCTCCGGCAGTAACTTTAAAGTAGATAAAGAGCGCGGACTAAACGGCGAGTGCGATTTCATATTAAGTGCCAATGCAAAAGCATATATCATCGATACACCTATTATTTCTATTGTTGAGGCAAAAAATGATGTGTTAAGTTTAGGCGTAGGTCAGTGCGCGGCACAGATGTATGCCGCAAAATTGCAAAATGAAGAAGACGGCAAACCCCTTGATGTCATTTACGGTTGCGTCACTACCGCCCGTGACTGGCAGTTTATGAAGTTAGAAAATGATATGCTAACCATTGATGAGAAGATACATTTTATTGAAAAACTCCCCACCATCCTCGGCATCTTCCAACACATCATAGATTACTACAAAGCCATTCTCGAACCCGTAGAGGCTTGAAATATACCATCCAATTTTCTTTCTTCTCACAAAAAATCTTTGTAAATTGTATTTTATTCTAAATCAAAAACCGATCATCAATGGCAAAACAATTTGTAGATGTCACCAATGATGTAGCGTTTCGTAAGATATTCGGCAACGAAAACAAGACGCTGATTATCATATCATTTCTCAATGCGGTACTCAAATTTGAGGGTGACAGGCGTATAAAAGAAGTCACCATAGTCAATCCGTACCAACTCCCGCGCATCGCAGGCGAGAAAGCCTCTATCGTGGATGTACGGGCGGTTGATATGCGTGGTCGTCAATTTATCGTGGAAATGCAGGTGGCGAGTAAAGAAGGATTTGGTAAGCGAGTGCAGTATTATACTTGTCGTGATTATTCTCTGCAAATTGACAGAGGCGAACAATATCCGCAATTGAAACCCACTCATTTCGTGGGGATTTTGGATTTTAATTTTTTTAAGGGAGAACATTATTTATCGCATCATATCATCGCAGAAAAAGAAACGCAAGAACACAAGTTAAAAGACATTCAGTTTTCTTTTATAGAATTAAAAAAATTTGATAAAAAAGTAGATGAATTGGAAACGCTTGTCGAAAAGTGGATATTTTTTATCAAAAATGTGGAAGAAGAAGATGAAATTCCGGCTAATATAGATGATGAGGGTTTGCGCGAAGCCTACAAAGATGCCAATAAACACAGTTGGACGAAAGAAGAAATTAAAAATTATGATAATGCTTCTATGGCTGAACAGGACGCAAGAGGAAGAGTAGCTTTGGCAGAAAAGGAAGCTAAAAAGAAAGGTAAAGTAGAAGGTAAGGTCGAAGAAAAGGAAGAGGCAGTAGAAAGAGGTTGGCGAGAAGGATTTTCGCCCGAAATAATATCGAAAATTACAGGCTTGTCGATTGAAGAAGTCAAAAAAATCATAGAACAACTTGAACAAGAAAATAAATAACCATGCCCAGATATTTCGGTCTCGACCCAAGTAAAAACCGGACAAAAGAAGAAGTCCAACAAATCATCCAAACCCACAAAAAATAAGCCCCACCATACACACACATCCAAGCCATTAAAAATCCCACAAAGCACCCACCCACCACTTTTCACTACTTGTACTTCGGGCAGGCAACAAGTATTTTTATATTTTTTAGCGATAAAAAACGGGGATTATTGAAACAGAGGTCGAAAAAGATTAACTTTGTACAAAACGCAAGTTATGGCTTACAGAGATTTTACATTAGAGGATTTGCAAATGAAATTTGGCGTGGAAAGTGGTAAGATGCCACTCTTCAAAGGTGTCAAATTGAAGAAGATTTCAATAAGTAACTGGCTGAAAAAAGTGCTGTCAATAGGACAGACATTACCCTTGCGGACAGAAAAGGCGAAGTCAGAAGCCGTTGTAAGCCCCATACTATTTTATCTTAAAGACTTAAACGACGACTTCTTGATAATGTATTCAGGAGAGGTATTGAAGGTGGATAGAAAACTTGGACTCAATGGCGAGTGCGATTTTTTACTGGCAAAAAATACAGGCTCTTTAGGCATTAATCTACCTATGATAACCGTTGTAGAAGCCAAAAAAGGAGAGTTAGACCTCGGCATAGAACAGTGTGCTGCACAAATGTACGGCGCAATGTTATTTAATCAAAAGATGAATAAGCCCTTAGATGTCATTTACGGATGTGTCACCAATGGACGCGAATGGCAGTTCATGAAATTAGAAGATAAACTACTCCATGCCGACGAAGAAATCTACACCATCAAAGAACTCCCCACCATCCTCGGCATCTTCCAACACATCATAGATTACTACAAAGCCATACTCGAACCCGTAGAGGCTTGACTTATACCATCCAATTTTCTTTCTTCTCACAAAAAATCTTTGTAAATTGTATTTTATTCTAAATTAAAAACTGACCATCAATGGCAAAGCGATTTGTAGATGTGAAAAATGATGTGGCTTTTCGTAAGATTTTCGGTAACGAAAATAAGACGCAAATCATCATATCGTTTCTCAATGCCGTACTAAAATTGGAAGGTGACCACCGTATAAAGGAGGTCGCCATAGTCAATCCGTACCAACTCCCACGCATCGCAGGCGAAAAAGCCTCCATCGTGGATGTACGGGCGGTTGACATGCGTGGTCGTCAGTTTATCGTCGAAATGCAAGTAGCGAGTAAGGATGGATTTGGTAAGCGGGTGCAGTATTACACTTGCCGTGATTACTCTATGCAAATAGACCGAGGTGAACAGTACCCACTATTGAAACCGACTCATTTTATCGGTATTTTAGACTTTAATTTTTTTGAAGGTAAGCATTATTTATCGCACCACATCATAGCGGAAAAGGAAACCCGTGAACATAAATTAAAAGATATTCAATTTTCTTTCATAGAACTAAAGAAATTCGATAAGAAAGTGGATGAATTGGAAACGCTTGTTGAAAAGTGGATTTTCTTCATTAAACGTGCAGAAAAAGAAGACGAAATCCCTGATAATGTAGATGATGAAGGCTTACGTGAAGCCTATAAAGATGCCGATAAACACGGCTGGACAAAAGAAGAAATCAAGGAATATGATAATGCTTCTATAGCAATTCAGGATGAACGAGGAAAGTTGACTGCAGCGAAAAAGGAAGAAAAACGAGAAGTCGTCGAGAGATGTTGGCGAAAAAAAATGAGTATAGATGATATTGCCGACATTTCAGAGCTACCCATTGAAGAAGTCAAAGAAATCATTGCGAAACTTGAAAAGCAAGACTAACAAACAATTCAAAACAAAATAACCATGCTCAGATATTTCGGTCTCGTCCCAAGTAAAAACCGGACAAGAGAAGAAGTCCAACAAATCATCCAAACCCACAAAAAATAAACCCACCATACACGCACATCCAAGCCATTAAAAATCCCACAAAGCACCCACGCACCACTTTTCACCCACTTATACTTCGGGCAGACAGCAAGCACATCAGCATTTTTATACACAAAAAAGGATAATTGTTTGGCGATATTAAATATATTTTGTATCTTTATTTTTAATAATATGCTTATTTAAATCAATCATCAAAATAATCAATTATGGGTTTCTTTCAGAGACTATTCGGTACTAAGGACAAAGCTAAGGTAGATGAATTTAATAATCAGAATATTACTTTCAATTCAAAAGAAAATTCTGATTCTTTAGGTAAAGAAAAACACAAGCCTCCTGTTGAAAATAACAAAGAATCGGATACCAATAATGATAAAGAATATGAAAAGATTGCTAATTTACTAAAAAAACTAAAATTTGGAGAAGCATATGAGTTATTGAGTAAAGTTGAGAATAATAAAGATTTACCAGTAGGACTTATGGAATTTCTAGGTGACTTTTACTTTGAGGGAAAAGTTACGGCTAAGAATGTTACGAAGGCAATTAAATTTTACAAGAGAGCAGCAAAATTAAATAATCCACATTCCACTTATATGTTAGGAAAATGTTATTTAGGTGGTATTGGGGTCAGAGAGAATGAAAAATTAGGATATTCATATGTCAAAAAGGCTTCTGATTTAGGAGTCGTAAATGCTTACACAGAATTAGCTTTATGTCATGCACATGGAGCTGGAGTAAGTAAAAACTATCAACAGGCTATTTCTTACTTGAAGAAAGGTGCAGATAAAAAAGTTAAAACCTGTTTGCTCATGTTAGCGAAGGAGTATTATAAGAAAGAAGAATATAAAGATGCTCTTAAATATTACACTGTTGCCGCAAATGAGGGTAGCTTTGAAGGAATGTACACCGCTGGGTTACAGCACTATAGAGGAGAAGGAACTGACGTTGATTATAAAAAAGCTCGCTATTGGTTTAAAAAAATAACAGAAGGAAATGTTACAGGGGAAAATATTGAGTATATGTGCGATGCGCTAAATGCTCTAGTACACTATGGCTTAAATGATAATACCTTATATTTGCCCTCAAAAATACGATGTTAGAACAATCATCACAAGAATTAGAACTCCTTATTGAATTGACTAAAGGTGGTAAATTAGAACACCGCTATCGTGAGCGTCTACTGATTATCAAGACTTATTTGGAGTCTAATAACAAACGTGGTACAGGGCGAGATTTAGGGATTGATATTCAGGTAGTAAGGCGTTGGTTGACCCGTTGGGATGACGGGGAGTTAGTTCGGAATGATTTATACGAAATCTATAGTAATGGTTCACTCAAACGTCATCAGTACAAAAAAGAACTTTTAGGTTTGGTAAAGGATAAAGCCCGTAGCGGCAGTCCGGGCAAGTTCACAGCTGCACAACGCGAACAAATTATTGCTTTAGCCAGCGAGTCGCCCGAAGAAATAGGCTTACCATTCACCCATTGGTCAGAGCCTTTACTTAGAATTGAGCTGATTAGTCGAGGCATTGTAGAAGACATATCTGTTCGTCAGGTAGGTCGTTTTTTAAAATCAGCATCGGCTTCAGCCTCAAAAAGATGCTTATTGGGAACGCCCGAATATAGATAATTGGGAAGAATTTGGCGAACAAGTAGAAGTCATATGTGAATTGAACTCAAAGGCAGTTGAGTTGGCTAAACAGGGAACACATGTCGTCAGTACAGACGAGAAAACGGGTATTCAAGCCTTAGAACGACTTGCACCGGACTTGCCCTGTAGTCCGGGATACATCCAAAAACGAGAGTTCAATTACAAACGACATGGCACACTGGTACTGACGGCAAATCTGCATATTGCCACAGGACAACTCATCGCCCCTACAATTGCCGAAACTAGAAAAGAAGATGATTTTTTGGGACATATTCAACAAACCGTAGCCACTGACCCGAAAGCTAACTGGTGCTTTATTGTAGATCAACTCAATACACACATGTCTGCTTCTTTGGTAGAATGGGTCGCTCAAATCTTGGGGGATACACAAGATTTAGGCAAAAAAGGACAAAGAGGTATTCTGGCAAACAAAGCAACTAGAAAAGCTTATTTGACCCAACAAGCACATCAAATTCGGTTTGTTTATACCCCTAAGCACTGCTCATGGTTGAACTTAGTCGAATGTTGGTTTTCTGCATTGAGTAAAAGAGTCTTGAGAAGAGGGAACTTTTCATCTAAAGAGGAATTGAAACGCAAGCTAACTGCTTATATCAAATATTATAACGACAAGCTCGCTAAACAATTTAATTGGAGCATATCTAAAAAAAAAGATGTCAAGGAACTTATTGAAAAAGTAAAAAGAATGGTGTTAAAATTTGCGCCATAGTGTACTAGGCATGATATACTTATATGGACGTGGAGTAAAAAAAGATAAGCAAAAAGCAGCTACTTATTTTGGGGTTTCATCAAGATTAGGAAATGACGTAGCCACAAATTTCTTGCAAGAAATTGGGGCATCCTCATAAATTTATAGATGCCCCTTACAAATCCTGTATTTTTCAAAGAATACAATCACTTCAATTTTTGCAAAACCTCCCTAATCCCCTCCAACCCCTCCGTAAACGCCGTCATCTGCGCCAGCACTTGCGACATCGGGTCATTGCCGTCCATATTTCGGAAAATTTTATTTTTATTGAAGGTCGTTTTTATCTCATTCCAACGCGCTTTTTCTGTTGTCGTTTGCGTGTTGAGGAGTTCCTTGAGTTTTAGGAAATTCGCCTCTGCGCCATGCGTTAGTGTCTGTGATTCGCCCTCGTAATGCGAGAGGATAAGCGTGTTGAGTTCCTTATCGTTCATTATCGGGACGACCTTTTCCACCAACTTATTCATATTGCGATACGAGCCTTGTAACTTAAAGGCGGGTTCGGTGCGGTAGTCGTCGGCGGTAGCGGCGGAGCGGATATATTCCTGATTTACCTTCAAGACTACATCTCTGATTATCAGCATTTTACTCAATATATTCACGTACTCGTTCACCTCTTCGGGCGAGTGATTCGCTTCAAATTCCAAGCCCTCACGACTGCCCGTTTCGGCGAGTTGTATCATCGCATAAATGTCTTTTTGACTCTTTCCGGCGAGTTTTTGTAGCACTGGATTTGAGGTCATCGAGTTTTCGATATAGCTCAATTTAAAGACCGCTTCCGAGTCGCCGAGAATGTCGCCGAGGTTATAAATATCCGCCCGATTCGCTAACATATCCGGTATCTGAAACTTGTCGCCACTCTCCGTATAAGGGTTGCCCGCCATCACCACACAGGCGCGTTTGCCGCGCAGGTCATAGGTCTTACTTTCGCCTCTGAATACGCCTTCAATCTTGCGTTGAGCATCGCAAAGCGAGATAAATTTCTGCAAAAATTCCGGGTTACAATGCTGAATATCGTCCAAATACAACATCACATTATCGCCCATTTCGAGTGCCAGATTTAGCTTTTCGAGTTCTTGTTTGGCAGCCATATTGCCGGCATCCGCAGGGTCGAGCGAGGTGACGTGATGCCCCAAAGCCGGACCGTTTATCTTCATAAAAATCAAGCCTAAGCGATTGGCGATGTACTCCATCAGCGTCGTTTTACCATATCCGGGCGGCGAAATCAGGGGGTGCAACCGCATTTTGATGTATAACTTGAAAGTCTTATTTTAGCCAAAAAATATTATGGAAAGTAAAATTATAAAAAAAGACGGCAATCGCCTGACCTTAGAGGTACAAATTTTATTAGACCCAAATTCTATGCTGAA
>CALIZI010000193.1 GCA_938028705.1 uncultured Saprospiraceae bacterium
AATTGCTCAATCCGAGCGTATAATAACGGTATATCGTCTAATCGGAGTACTTCTAATGCTGGCTTTGACATAATTTTTTATGCAAAGAAAACATTTTTTCGTATTTTATTTTCTACTTTTAAAATCAGCGAAATCAAAGTAATAAATATAAAACTGCGGGGAGGTTTCTGCCGTCAGATTTTAGTTGTTTATTGTCTTCTACATCGCATGACCTTCTTAGTCGGGATTCTGAAGATGTATCGTGGAAATGGTAGATTTGAATGCCTGAGAAGTATTTTTTTAGATATTCGTTTTTATTATTTTTTGAAAACCCGTTTAGTATTTTGCTTTCTTCGAAGTCATTATGATAAATGTAATTCGTGGAATCATCATCAACAGAAACATCAAATCCCGATGCTTCCTTGTGAATAAATAAACCGCCCGATTTTGTAGAATTTAATTCAAATATATAAGCGTTATTTGAAGTGAGATTATTTGAAAAAATCAATTTACCGCTAAGAGTTTCCGTATGTTTTCTTCCGAAATACAACAAATCATCTGCCTTCCCTTCTTCCAATACAAATCGTTGCAATTGTTGATTGGAAATAGCTTTTAAGAGTTTGAAAAAAGAAATCAAATTACTCTTACCCACACCATTCGCACCAATGAGAACATTGACAGCTTGTAGCCCTATTTCCAAATTTTGAATAGACTTGTATCCTTGTATTTCTAAATATTTTATCATGCTGATACAAAGATAATAACAAAAAGATAAAATGACGAATTTGTCAAAATGTAGCGTAATGCCTCCGGCTTGCGCCCACGTAATACCTGCACAAGCGAGATGTATTATGAGTAAGATGTCATTTATATTTGAATGAATGTCATTTTTTCTGTAAATTGCATATAAAACCAAACAAAAATGAGTGTTTGTATTTATACAAAAAAATAAAAATATGAAAGCAATTAGTCTATCATCGTTGCAAAATAAATTGAAATACTACATTGATTTGGTGGGTAATTCAAAAGATGTCATTGTCGTTCCGAGAAATGACGAAGAGGATGATTCGGTGGTTATCATCTCTATGCAAGAATATAAATCGCTCACCGAAACGGAGTACCTTCTTGCCTCTGATACCAATAGAGAGCGACTTGAAAGAGCGAGAAAGCGGGTGGAAGCGAGAGATGCTGTACTTTTCAAGTTAGAAGAATAATGGATATACTTTTTGACATAGAAGCTTGAGAAGATTTTGAATATTGGATTGAGACGGATAAGAGTCTTGTGGATAAAATCAAAGACCTCATCAGGTCTATCATTCAAACGCCATTCAAAGGATTAGGAAAACCCGAACCACTCAAACATCAATATAAAGGGTATTGGTCAAGAAGAATCACACAAGAACATCGTTTGGTGTATAAAGTCAGTGGTAAAAAAGGCATCAATCAAATGTGTACGATTATTCAATGTAGATACCATTATGATGATAAGTAGTTTCAAATTAAAATCAAACAAAAATGAGTGCAGACGCTTTACATATAAAAAACAACATCATGCGTATTGTTGCTGATACCAACGACACCGCAGTGCTTAATCAAATCATAGAATTTTTAGAAGATTTGGAAGATGTACGCCTGTATGATGAAGGTATGGCTGATGATGACCCCGGTGTTCCGATTGATGAGGCATTTAAAATCATTGAAGCCGCACGTAAAGAAAGTAATATAGATGCCTTATAAAATCATCTTAAAACGCAAGGCGATAAAATCACTACAAAGCATCAGTGAGCCTTACTATTCCAATATCAAGGTTGCCATTTATAATTTGGCAGACGACCCAAGACCGCCCGGTTGCAAAAAACTTAAAGGTAAAACAGGTTACAGAATCAGAGTCGCGAGTTACCGAGTCATCTATCATATTTTTGATGATGAACTAAGGGTGCATGTCATCAATATCGGGCATCGGAAAGATATTTATGAGGATTGACATTAACTTTCATTTCTTGCTTGAAGATGTAAAACGTAGCGTAACGCCTCCGGCTTGCGTCCGCATAAATATAAATTTAGACAAAGTTATTTGTTTGACTTTGCTATTTTTTAAAATGGAAATTTATCCGAAACCCAAGTAAAACGTAGTATTTGAAAATGCCTGTATTTAATTATTGATAAGAGGTGAAAAAACCCTTGTTAATAATTAAATCGACCAATTACCAAACAACTTGTTTTACTTGGGTTCACAATAAGTTTTATCGTTTAAAAAATAGCAAAGTCGAAATTTGAATGGATGAAATTATTTGACGAAATTTGATATTGAGATGAAAAAACGCTATATTTCCATACAAATAGATACAATCAGCAATTCGATTTTCAATAAGGCTGAAAATAAAGAATACGCAACAGAAGTGTTAGCCGTCAGCCATGATGAATTGAAAAACGATACTAAGGATTGGAACTTTAATTGGGTTCGTGAAGCAACTGATTATCAGGTATATAAACTCATTGCAATTGAAAAGCCGACTATAATTCAAGGCTTGATTAGTGTGGAAGAACAACGCGGTTTTTACTTTGTTTCATTGATAGAAAATGCCCCGTTTAACATTGGAAAAGAAAAAGAGTACGTTGGTGTGGCATCAAATTTATTTGCATTTGCGTGTAAATTATCAAAAGAAAACGGTTACGATGGATTTGTTGTTTTTGAAGCCAAAACTGCGCTGATTGAGCATTACAAAAAGACACTTGGCGCACAAGTCATCGGTCATTCTATTCGTATGTTTATTGATGAAGAAAACGCAGAAAAATTAATATCAACTCATTTCAAATCATAAAATATGGGCTACATATCAGAGCCGGATGGCGTAGATTTTACGGTCGTTCACAAACATTTATCAGAACAAGAAGCCAACGAAATCTCCGCTTTTATTGAGCAATATAAAGCCAAAAAAATGACGACTCCCGTTAAGTTGGAAATCACTACCAACAATGCGGACGAGTTGGCATTTCTTGTTGAATTGTTTGGACGTGTTGGGGTGGAATGGGCAATGGTGAAACGTTAAAAACGTAGCGTAAGGCCTCCGGCTTGCGCCCACACACCACACGTAGCGTAGAGCAAATTCATGAATTTGCTCTACATGACGAAAACGCAAGTGAGACGCATTACGCTACGTGACGATTTGCAAAATCGTTTTACATCCGTCAAATAAAAAAGGCTGCAAAGTGCAGCCTTTCTAATCTATCTTTTTGGTTTAGGTCTTGGTGTTGAAGGTGGGTTGTTTCCACGTCCACCGCCTGACGGGTTGCCTGTTGTGCTTGGACCGTTATTCGGTCTTGGTTTTTTAGCCATGATTATTAATTTTTTAATTTGTTTATAAATCAGCTCCAATCATACACACCGCCTCTTTCATGAAACTTGTCTTTGAGAACAGTGATTTGTTGAAGCGCATTGTTAAATCCTATCTCGTTGATAGCCTGACTATAATGATAGCTTCCGTTAATATTGTCATATAATCTTCCCAAAGGATCTATCATAAGATAAGAACCTGTCATCAGGTCATTATTCTCCGCTATCAACTCAATATCATGTGTTACTACGTATTGGTGTCTGTCGATATAATTTCGGAATTGTTCGGATGTAATCAGCATATCAGCGATATGAAAATCATTTTGCCCTTCAATCGGAAGTGCTTGGAAAATTTTCCATCTATTCGGTTGATTTTCAATAACAAAACTACTGATATTTTCTTCATGATTAACTGAACATACGACTGTATTCATCTTGAATTTCATTCCATTATCTCTAATCCAATCAATTCTGTGTTGATAATCCATTTGAGATAATACTGTATTTTTGTTTGACCGACCAATAGCTAATTGGTGTTCGGTCGTCAAACTGTCAATGCTTAATGTTACCCAGTCCAATTTCCCTTTCAAAGCAAATAGCCAATCTTGCGAAAGTAACCAACCATTTGTTACAATCATTGTTATCAAACCACGTTTTTTAGCATGAATAATAAGGTTGGGAAGCCATTTACAAAGCAATGGTTCCCCACCTGCAAACGTAATTTTTGAAATGCCATAATCAGCAATTTCGTCTATGATTTGTAACATTTCCTCTTGGCTCAAATACCTTTTTTGACGATACATTTCTTTTGTATCATCGAAGGTTGCAAAGCAAAATTTACACTTAAAATTGCAGGGCTTCCAAAGGTGAAAATTGATAGCGGGTAATACGTTTGTATCAAGGCTTGTCATTACTTGGGGTGTTTCCACCTTGATACTTATCGTTATTAGGATTTAACTGGTCGGAACGATTATCTAAATCGTCCTGAGTAGGCGTATAGCCATCTTTGAAAGCCATAATAAAATTGCTTTGTGAGAATGAATCTCGTATGATTAAAAATGATTAACGATACGAAGGTGAGCGTATTTTTTGAGAGTTGCAAATTATATTATGACTTAGGCGTTGAAACGGAAATATTCGTTGGTGAAACGGATAATTAATAAATTTGTTTAATCTGAAATTTTGTCCATTATTCTTCTTAATTTGGAAATTATGTTTTTGTTGACTTCAATAATGTCTCCATTTTTCATTTCAACTTTGTAGCCGTAATTATTCCCAATTTCACTTTTATTTTCAGGTGAAATACCCCTAATCATTTCGCAATTAATGATATTGTTTTTGGTTTTAAAAAAGTAAAATTCACCAAATCTTTCTAACTTTCGATATTCATTATTCAGGCTAATATTTGTTCTTATTTTTTCGTTATCATGTGTAATTAAATATTCGTCATATCCGTGTTTGCTAAGATACATGATTTCATCAGGAGTTAAATAAACGGAACCCCCGTTGGCTTTTTTAATCTCAATTTTTGAAATTTTGGATGCATTATCTTCATTTGTAAAAGATTGAATGCCAAATATTTCTTCGTCCTTTGAGTAAGTTTCATTTGCGAGGCTTCTTTCTTCGTTAATTGCTTCTACAAGCCCTTGCTTCAATTCCTCATCCGTCCAAATCCAAGCAAAACACCCCACAACCGCCAATACAATTGTAAAGCTGATATTTCGTAAAATATTAAAAAGTGTTTTAAAGAAAGTCCACATTTTGAGTGTAATTTAATGGTGAAAAACGTTACGAAAATACGGATAATATAAATCTTACACGCATATTTTTTCAGAAAAAATGCGTCCTTCGTAGTGGCTGTCTTTAGCTGCCGAAAAGGTTTGAAAAACCTTTACCTCGCGTATATGTGCGCCAACGTGAATGCTCCCTTGCGGTCGTCGGCAGCTAAAGACAGCCGTTACGGGGTTTATCGCTACGACTCCACCTGCTCCAAAGCCTTCAAATACAAACCTCGCACCTCCTTCACATGCTCATCAATCGTCTCCACTTTCCATTTGGAGGTATCCACGGCTTCCAACACAACTACCTCAATATGAGTCGCTTGCATCAAGCCGCTGCCTTTGGGCATCGCATCGTGAGCGTTTTTGATGACGATAGGCACGATGGGTACGCCCGCTTGCATGGCGAGGTGGAATGCGCCTTTTTTGAACTTGCCCAACTTACGGGTGCGACTGCGCGTACCTTCGGGTGCGATGGCGACGGAGATGCCGGATTTGAGGGCTGCGACGGCAGGTTCGAAGGCTTTGAGGGCTTTCGTTTTGTCGCTGCGGTCAATGAAAATCGCGCCCATGGCTTTGAATAGCGGACCGAGTGGCGTGGAGGCGAGTTCTTTTTTGGCGATGGCAGTAAAATCTCTTTTGACGAGCTTCGAGAGGATAAACATATCGACATTGCTCTGGTGATTGAAGCAAACAACGGCAGGTCGGGCAACTTCGAGGTGTTCGATACCGCGTACCGATACCTCCAGCCCTGCCATGCGACAACCCAAATCGCCGATGCTTTCGATGGTGGTGTTGATGCCTTTTCGTTGCGACATATTCATCGCGCCGACTGCCAAGCCTTTCATCGCGGCAGGATAAAAACTGCCTATTGCGAGGGCAGTTCGCATCGTGTTGACGAGTGGCGTGCCGGAAGGTTGAGCGAAGCGGCGGATTTGCCAATTATTCTCAAAAGCACGTTGGGAAAGTTCTTTGTCGGGATTGACGGCTTGTGGATGTCCTACGATTTCCAAGAGCGGATAATCGTCAATCGCATCGGTGTAAAAATAGCTTTTCGAAAGGTCAATATTATGCTTTTCACAAAACTCTCGCGCTGCATTTGCCTTGCCTTCGCCCCAACACATTTCCTCGACTTCGCCCGTAAATTTTCCGTTTTTTACACCCATTTTTGTGCAGAAAACATTTTCGATACCCAAGTCTCTCGCTATCGGGTCAACTTGGTAGGGCGTAGCGGCAGAAATGATGGCAACCTTATGTCCTTTCGCCAAATGCGAATCGACCAAAGCGCGAGATTCAGGGTAAATTGCCCCTGCCAAATGTTGCAAATAGACTTCTTCGCCCAAGTCTATAAATTCTTGTTCTTTGAGTCCTTTGATGCCTTTTCCGGAGATTTTGGTGAGGGTTTCAAAGTCGCGATTGCCGGAAGCATAGACCAAAATGGCAGCAAATTGTGTTAAGAACTCTTTCGGAGAAGATTTGCCACTCATGATACGCGAGCGCATAAATTGTTTGACCGAAAAATCATCTATCAAAGTACGGTCTAAATCGAAAAATGCAGCGATATGTCCACCTTCTTCTTCTTGCAAAACATCCGTTGCGACATCCGCTAAAGCCGAACCCGGTACGACTGCCATTTCAAGCGGTACAGCCGGATTTTCTTCTATAATAATGACCTCTTCAAAAGTGTGTAATTGCGACAAACGGTTGTTCGTGGCTTTTAAGGTATCAATGCAATCTTGGATGCCCTCTTTATTTATTTTTCCGTCTTCTGTGGGAATAAAATTACGGTTTTTCGCCAAGCGATAACCATTAATCAGGAAAGGCTTGGAGACGCTATCCAAACGGCGGATTTTGCCTTGCCAATGAAGGTCTTTTCCTTTAAAGAGACAAGCATCTATAAAGCCTTTTTCGGTAAATTCGTTTTCGACATTCCAGCCCATTAAAGTCTGACAAACAACCTGATACGCTTCCAGATAAATTAACACGACTGACTCGGAAACAAATAAAGTTTGTCGGCGAAGCAATGCTTTAATATCGCCTTTCGGATTGGAAATAATATCGCGCCATTTGGGGTCGAATCGTTCTAATTCGGCTTCAATTTCGTTAGAGAAATTTTCTTTATTCGTATAAAAAAATTCAAATTTGAACAGGTCGCGCAGGCGCATGATTTCTGCCCAAAAATTGATAATGCGGTCATTGGAAGTATCGTCGGCTACCTTGACCAATGCCAACTCAATGAAGGCGCGATGATACAAATGTCCCGACGACATATTCGCGTAATAATTGGCAGGTAAATACTCCGTAGAAGCCAAACAATATTGAGCATGTAAGCCCGATTGGGTCTTTTCGACAATGCCGCCTTTGATAAGTAGATTTAATGCCTTTTGGATACTTTTACCAATCGGTTTTCCTCTATCCAATAGGACATCTTCGCGCCGTTTTTCGATAAAACGCATGAGTTGTGATACGCGAATTTCCATTTCTTTTTTGGTCAATGAAAAATGATTGAGCAAGAGGTGGCAAATCAGCGAAACCGTCGTGACGGGCGTAATGCGATTGGCTTTATGGATGACTTCAAAGGCAAATCGCGGCAGGGTATTTTTGTCGGCATAGCTATCTTCTTCCATGTCCGGGATAATCGCCTGATGCAAGCCGCCGACATCCACCGGCTCGCCAAATCGAATCGCGGCACGTCCGAATTGGTCGCCTAATTTGCGGACATAATTGGCAAACCACATCAGATTTTCGGATTTTTTCGCCTTGCCTTTGCCTTGCTCGGTCATTTCTTTTACATCCGGGATTAAATCATATACTATCGAAACAGGTACGTATTTTATCTCGCGTTTGCTATTTTGTTCGCCCTCCATGATGTACTTCAAAATACCCATTTTGGGCCACACAATTTTGCCTGTACGAGAGCGCGTACCTTCGATATTCCAAGTGAAATGTTGCCCGTCATCTATGAGCGAAGCAACGAAGTGACGCAGGGCAGCTTTATAGACTTTATCGTTCTTAAAATCGCGTCGAATGAATATCAAACCCGCCGCTTTGCCGAGTTGTTTCAGCCCCAAAAACGCCATATTGTCGCCACCAAAAGCATACGGCACTGGCATACCATAACGCACAAGCGTGAGTGCCAAAATCATGGTATCAAGGTAGGTTTTGTGGGTCATAATGAACGCCACCGGATGTTTTCGTACCAATTTCATCAAGGCTTGAATGCCCTTCGGGTCCACATCAATTTTATCCTCATACGCCCGTGACAAGATGTACTGAATGGTTTGCGCTCCGACCATCGTTGCCATCGGGTGTTGCTGCGTGTATAGTTCTGCGATGCAGTCCGCACCCTCTTTTTGTATCTCCGTAAAGCTACGCCCTTCCGCCTCGGCAATCTCTTTTAAGGCAGCTTGAAATTTTGAATCTTTTATTATTTTTTCCATTGTGTGTGTATTAGTGATTGGTTAATTGGTGATTAGTGATTGGTTGGGTGCGACCAATGCTTGATTTATCTCTTTGTAAGTGTTTGAGGTTCAAATTTACAACAAATATTTAATTTTCTCGTATTCACACAGGCATCCGTGTAAGTTTGTGTATTTTTACTTAATTTTGTAAAAAATAATTCATGGAAGCATTAAAAAAAACAGCATCCGTACTGACTTTTGAAGAATATCTGGCATTGGAGCAAGATAGCGATACAAGGCATGAGTTTTCTGACGGAAGGCTTATTCCTGTTGAAGCGACGACTAAAGCCCACAACAAAATCAAACGAAATCTGATACGACAAATTGAGACTCCAAAATTCGATAACAGTCCTTGTGAATTATTTGATGAAAATGTACTGACTCAACTGACGGAGGACAAGAAGTACGTTTATCCCGACATCGTCATTAGTTGCGACCCTGACGATACCGACCCTCTGGTCGTAAAATCTCCTACAATCATCATCGAAATTTTATCGCCTTCTACCAAAAAATACGATAAAACGGTCAAATTTTTCGCTTACCAACACATTCCTACCATTCAACAATGTATTTTTGTAGCACAAGACAGCATCGAAGTAAAATCTTTTGAACGTGCTGATAATCAGTGGATTCTAAGTACAATGGAAAGTTTGGAAGATAGGCTTGAGATACCTTACCTTGATTTGAGCATCGCACTTGCGGATATTTATGCGAATATTAAAATGTAAATAAGCACCTACCAAATCCACGACACCACAGGGCGCATCATTCAAAGTGGCAATATGCAAAACGACCTTTCCATCAACATTTCACAGGAAGCGCGAGGGGTGTATTTTATTTCCATTCAAATAGAAAATGAAGTGATTAGTAAGCGAATTATTAAGATGTAAATGTCTTGATGTGCTTATGTGCTTATGATACAAAATAAGGAAGTCCTTAAAAGTGATAATTCATTCATTTTGAAGGGCTTTTTTATTATAAAATGTTTGATTTGTAAAAATGTGCCAAACTGTTACTTTTTTTATCCGATAAATAGCTGCATCTTTACCACATACTACAACCACACACTTTTTTAATTTATCATCTCAATTTATTATGAAAAAAATAGTAGTATCTATTTCACAACTCAACCTCCTGAAACGCACTTACTTTATTTGCTTATTAATTTGTCTTTTAGCAATCCAAAAAACGAACGCACAATGCCCTGAAGGTGATGTTGAGCTTAGTACACAGCAAGAAGTCAATAACTTCGTGGCAAACTATCCTAATTGTACAAACATTTTAGGTGATTTGCGAATAGGAAGAACCTTTGCCTCTTACATCAACAGTATCAGTGGTTTGAGTCAGATTACATCTATTGAAGGTAGTTTATATATTTACAATAATACGCAGTTATACAATTTGAACGGTTTGCAGAATCTTACCACGGTTGGGCATCTGTCCATTAATTATAACGATAATTTGAGCGGTATATCAGCTTTGGGCAACCTCAATACTCTTAGTGGAATGCACATAGTAGAAAACCCCGAATTAATCTCCCTGACCGGCTTAAATAACATTAGTAGTCTAACTGGAAATATTGTCATAAGTAATAATGCTTCAATAACAACATTGACCGGTTTGGAAAACCTCAGCAGTCTCGACGGAAGCTTGATTGTTGGTAATAATCAAAACCTAAGTACACTGACGGGAATAGATAACCTCGGTAACATAGGTGGATATATTAACATAAGGGAAAATGACAATTTAACTTCTTTGTCAGGTTTGAATAACCTTAGCACTATAGGTGAATATTTAGACATAGAGAAAAACCCCAATTTAATCAGCTTGTCTGCCTTGGAAAACGTTAATAGTGTATTGGATTTTATAAATATACGTTTTAATAATAGTTTGGTGAATTTGGAAGGTTTGGACAACATTAGCACTATTAATAGGTATCTACAGATATTGAATAATGATAGCCTAATATCTTTGTCAGGTTTAGAAAACCTCAGTTTTGTTGGAGAGAATTTAAGTTTAAGTGGTCAGAGCTTGAATACCTTATCCGCTTTACAAAATCTTAACGCCATCGGAAAAAATCTAAGTATAAATGCCACCAATATCACGACACTCTCCGGCTTAGAAAATCTTAGTTCCATTGGAGAAGATTTTTCTATGATAGGCAATGATAATCTGACCACTTTATCTAATTTAGAAAATCTTGGTTTTATCGGGGAAGAGTTGAGGCTCAACAATAACCCAAATCTATCTTCGTGTAGCATTGCATTTATTTGTGATTATCTGCAAAACGGTGGTACTGCCAACGTGGGGGGTAATGCATCAGGATGTAGCAATCTCGCACAAATTGAATCTAATTGTACGACTACACCTCCCTGTCCGTTTACGAATCTTACTTTTAATAATCAACAACAAATAGATGATTTCATAACTAATTATCCTAACTGTACGAATGTTATTTACGATGTGCATATTGGCTCTAATTCAATGATAGATATAAGTAGCCTGAGTCAGATTACCTCTATCGGAGGCAATCTTGATATTTCCTATGACCATACATTGACCGACCTCACAGGTCTGGAAAATCTTAGTACAATCGGAGGAGATTTAGTGATAGATAATAACTATGATTTGATTGACTTTACAGGTTTAGATAATCTCAGCTATATCGGAGGAAATTTTACAATAAATGAAAATAGAGACTTGATAGGTTTGGCAAGTTTAGAAAATCTTGACACTATCGCAGGAAACCTAAGGGTGTATGATAACAATAAGTTGATAAGCCTAACAGGTATAGATAATCTCAATTTTCTTGCCGGGCATTTAGAGGTCCAATTTAATGACGCTTTGACGAGTTTAGCAACTTTAAGTCATCTTAATACCATCGGGGGAGGCTTAACAATAGAAAACAATAACAACCTGACAACGCTGGCAGGCTTAGAACAAATCAGTACAATTGGCGAAGATATCAACATCCGGTTTAATGACCTGACAAATATAACCGGTCTTGCAAGCCTTCAAACAGTTGGAGGCAATTTTAGCCTTGTATATACCGATGTGCAAGATTTAATAGGTCTGGAAAATCTCACAAGCATTGGAGGTTCAATGCAGTTGTCCAATAATGCCCTGACAAATATCGAAGCACTGAACAATTTGACTTCCATCGGAGGTTCTCTGGTGATTTACGGAGATGATGCCCTGACAACACTTACAGGATTAAGTGGATTGAATGTGATTAACGATAATCTACACATCGAGTACAATACAGCCTTGATGAACTTGACCGGTCTGGACAACATTACATCCGTTGGTGATGATTTAATCATCAAGCGCAATTTTGCGCTCTCAAAATTACAGGGTTTGGAAAGCCTGAATACTATACAAGGCAGTTTACAACTTATCTACAATCCACTATTAACTGATTTGGTTGGGCTGGATAATTTGACTTCCATCGACAATTATTTGATTATTGACTTCAACTCTGCCCTTACCACACTAACAGGTTTAAATAACCTGACATCAGCTGCAAGAATACACATTGGTGGACGAAGCGACTTCAACCAAGGCAATGATGCGCTTTTAGATTTGTCAGGTTTAGAGAACTTGACCGAAACCATATCTTTGAATATCAAAGATAATGATGCGCTGACAAGCTTGGAGGGTTTAGAAAATCTGGTACTAATCGAACAAGAATTAAGCATCGGACTCAACTCAAACCTCTCCATTTGCAACATTCCCGCTGTTTGCGATTTTTTATCCGAAAACCCCTTGGATGCTGCGATATTTGCCAATCCTGTCGGTTGTAACAATCTATTTGAAGTAGAAACAGCATGTACTATGCCCCCTGAAAACCCTTGCGGCGGCACACCAAGCACCGATTCCCTCACCCACATCTTCGACCAAGACCTCTTTATAGATGGCCTAGGCTTTGCCAATAATCCCGTCGTCACTTTTACTGACCCCGCTACGCCTGCCGACGCAGTATTGACCGACATTTCACTCGAATTATACTTTAGACTAAATGGTAATACGTGCGAAAATGAAATCGCCCTACAACTCACCGACCCCGCAGGCAATACGCAGCCTTTGACCGCATATACCACTTGCGATGGTGGCAATGGTTTGTATTATATCAATTTGAATATCCCTTCGGGAAATACCACAGGCAGCGTAGCCGATTGGGTGGTCGAATTTGATGATACCAATGACCAAAATTCAGACTATGAGTACTCCGTCCGATTTGCCCGTTTGAATTATGTCGCAACTACCGGAGGCGGTGGCGAAACCATTGTAAATGAAGTTTCCAAATTTGCCGATAGCGATTTATTTATAGATGGTGTTGGTTTTGAAAATAATGGTACATACACCTTCCCCGACCCCGGCACGCTGGCTGACGCAGTATTGTCTGATATTTCATTAGAATTATATTTTAGATTAAATGGTAATACGTGTGAAAACGAAATCGCCCTACAAATCACCGACCCAGCAGGTAATACGCAGCCTTTGACAGCTTACACCACTTGCGACGGCGGCAATGGTTTGTATTATGTCAATTTAAATGTACCAAGTGGAAATACCACAGGCAGCGCAGCCAACTGGGTCGTCGAATTTAACGATACCAATGACCAAAATGCGGACTATGAATACTCTGTCCGTTTCGGCAGATTGACCTATACGACTACATATACACAAGGCGGAAGTGGCATGTCTGTCACTGTAAATGAGCAAATTACAGACTTTGCAGATTCAGATTTATTTATTGATGGAGTGGGTTTTGACAATAACGGAACTTACACCTTCACAGACCCCGGCACGCCTACCGATGCAGTACTTTCCAACATTTCATTGGAGTTGTATTTTCGGTTAAACGGCAGTTCATGTGAAAACGAAATTGCCCTGCAAATCACCGACCCCGCAGGTAATACGCAGCCGCTTACAGCATACACCACCTGCGACGGTGGGAATGGTTTATATTATGTCAATTTGAATGTACCAAGTGGAAATACCATAGGCAGCATAACCGATTGGACTATCGAATTTGACGATACCAACGACCAAAATTCGGGCTATGAATACTCCGTCCGTTTCGGCAGACTGACTTATGATGCAGAATACACAGAATGCATGGAAATGCTGATAAATGAAAATAACAGTGAGTCACAACAACTCAACAACTCATCAACTCAACAACCCGTCAATTCATCAGCACGTCAGCACATCACTATTCAACACGATTTGCCTGATGTCAGTGTTTTTCCCAACCCAACTACAGGTACATTCCAAGTGAAAGGTGTCTCGCAAGGCACATTCATCATCCACGACACCACAGGGCGCATCATTCAAAGCGGCAATGTGACAGACGACCTTTCCATCGACATTTCACAGCAAGCGCGAGGGGTGTATTTTATGTCCATTCAAATAGAAAATGAAGTGATTAGTAAGCGAATTGTGAAGATGTGATTTTGTTGACTGTTGATTTTCAGTATGTTCCAAAATGGAACATACTGAATTTATTACTTGCTCGTTACCAATTGGTTTTGCTGTAATCTTTTGTTTTTGATTAAAATTCTGAAGTATGGACATTTGCCATTTACAGATAAATCCTTTTCATCATTTCCCTTTCTGAATTTTATGATTTCAAATTGATTGGGATTGAATTTGTGTAAAAACGTGATGGGTACGCCCATAAAGCCTTCATAGTCTTTAGGTATATCTTTGGTTTTGTTGACATTAATTCCATCATAATTATCATAATTAGGATATTCACTTTCGTTGCCATAATATGTTTTTGATAGGGATATATCTTCGTTTCGTATAGGTGTCTCTAAATTCGTTAGCCATAAACAATTATTCGGTGATACTATTCTGTTGCCGGAGTCATCAATTCTTGCTTCTGTACCATAAAGTTCATAATGTTCAGGAACTATAAAACCAGAAATACCTCTTCCCAAATTAACGCCTAACCACGCTTTATTTTCTTTTATTAATTTAAATATCTCTTTATACGTAATGGCGTTTATATTCCCAATTATTAAAAACTTTTTATTATATTTAATTAATTGAGCAACATATTCTCGAAATAATGAAAATGGAGGATTAGTCACAACTATGTCGGACTGTTTTAAAAGTTCGATGCTCTCTTTACTTCTAAAATCTCCATCTCCCTTGAAATGAACTATATCCATTTCATCTTTATTGGTTGCGCCTCTTTTTACGTTTTCACTTTCATATTCAAAGTAAAATCCACTTCCAGTTTTTTCGCTGTTGAATAAATCTATTTCTTGTTTTTTGTAACAAGCTGATACGACTTTTTTTAGTCCTAATTGCTGGAAGTTGGAGGAAAAATATTTGAAAAAATTACTAACTCTTGGGTCATCACAATTGCAGTAAACTACTTTATCTTTGAAGTGATTTTTATAATGCTTCAACTCACTTTCAATATCTGAAAGTTGTGTGTAAAATTCGTCGCTTTTTGATTTTTTAGCTTTTTGCAGTAATTTATTATTTGCGTTTCTTGCCATTATCAACGTATATTGTTTTTTAATAAATTGATATTAGTTATTTAGCTTTCGTTATCTGAGTAAATATGTCACTTCCCAACACTTTTGAGGTTTTTGAAATATCAACCATGATGTCAAACATTTCTTTCTTATCCCATTTTTCTCCATTTCCCTGCGTGTAAATCGAAGTTGCTTGAAGCATAATCGTCTTATCTTTATGCTTGACAAATTTATTCTCACACAAATTGGTGTTTATTGGCATTCCATAATTTGCAGCCGTCAATCTATCTAAGCGATTTAAAATGCCTGAATTGTATTCAAGTTTTACAACTCTGCCATCCGGTCTTTTGATTGAAATAGTTTCTGTTAAAAAGTTGGAACCTTCAAGAAATAGAATATAAGGAAAGTGAGATTCAGATAACATAAAGTTGGCAATTTCTGAAATATTTTTATGCGACCTTTCTATTGCATTACCGGCAGCCATCAAGTCTTGATTGTTATTCTTTCCTACTAATTTACCAATTTTGATATTTTCAATATCTTTCCCTTGATGTTTGGCTTCGGCAACTAAAACAATCCTCCAATTATCGTTATCGTCTTTTACTTCTATTATTCCGCCATCAGGTTTAATACTTGAATTTGATACAAAAAGAGTCTGTCCTAATTCCGGGTCAATCTTCTTTAAGGCTTCATTGATTTCTTCTTTTCTTATATTTTTTCTGTATCGAAAGGATAATTGTGGAAATTCCTTTTCAAGTTGTTTGATAACAAGGTTTGATATTTCCCCAACAGTTAAGTCATGCAGTTTAGCTTTGTCACCAAATATACCTACGACACCTTTCGACTTTTTATGTTGGTTAGTTAATCTTTTTGATTGATTTTTTTTAGCCATATTGTAGGTTCTACTTTTTTCACTACGCAAATTTACTAAAAGTGAGCTTCTTTTTTTACCTACAGCGAACAAAATGGAACATACTGAATCTGCACATCATTCCAAATTCAATTGCTGTTCTATCAACTGTTTCAATTCTTCGCGGTCAGGAAGGTATAATTGATATTTGCTCACGAAAAGCTGAGAAGATATATTATGCAAAGCATATTCAATCAGAATATCGTCTTTTTCTTTGGCGAGTACGATGCCGATAGGTGCGTTGTCTCCTTCGGTATTTTCTTCATTTTCAATATAGCCCAAATACATATTCATCTGCCCAACATCCTCATAATCAGCTTCTTCGCGTTTTAGGTCTATCAGTACAAAGCATTTCAAAATACGATGATAAAACACCAAATCAACATAATGATGCCGATTGCCGAGCGTGATACGATATTGTCGTCCGATAAAAGCGAAACCCTTTCCGAGTTCAAGTAAAAACTGTTGGAGGTGGTCGATGATACGGCTTTCGAGTTCGGATTCTTTGAAGTGGTAAGGTTCAGGTATTTTCAGAAAATCTAATACATAAGGTTCACGTATGATGTCTTCTGGTTTTTCGATTTGCTGTCCTTGTTTGGCTAATTTTAGGATGCCGTCCTTGTCCTTCGAAGCGGCTAAACGTAAGAAAAGAGAAGCCTTTTTTTGGCGAATGAGTTCCGTCGTACTCCAGTTTTCGATAATGGTTTGTTTTTCATAAAACGACCTTTCCAAAGGGTCTTCTATTTTCAATAACTCTACAAAATGCGTCCATGACAATTTGTGCGGAAGCTCCGCACGAATTGGGTAAGTCAAGTAAAACTGCCTCATTCTCTGCAAGTTACTTCGACTAAAACCCTTTCCCAAAGTTAGCATTAAGTCTTTACTCAAACGCTCTAAAAGTTGTTTGCCGTAAGTCGCTTTCGGATGTCCACCCTGTTCATACTCCACAATATACTGCCCAATCAACCAATAGGTATTCACCAAATGTGAGTTGACCGCAATCACCGCACTTTGCCGACCTTGCTGATAGACATTCGTAATTTGCTCTAATAGCTTTTGGTAATATTCATTTTGGGAAATTTCTTTCATATTAATTTCTTGTAATTTGTAGTGTGAATGTTTGAGATTCAAATTTACGACAAATATTTAATTTTTTTGTGTGTTGAATGTTTTGTCAAGTATTGAAAAAGGAAATTATTAAGAAAAGGTGCGACAGTGTCGCACCTTTTTAAAATTTGCCAGAAACGTAAAACGGTTTTGCAAATCGTCACGCACTGTAGGGAACGATTTACAAAATCGTTTTGCGTTTTTTCCAATAGGCAGGATAAAATACGCGCTCTATATGTTCAGGAATTTCCTGCACTTCTTCTCCATTCAAATTTTGATGTAAAGCCTGCGCGACAGCCAATAAAACCGTAACATTCGCACCCAGTCCATTATGACTACCAAAGACTTCAATATTCTGAATATCAGGTCGAAGGCTCGCGGCTTCAAGGCAATTTTTCCACGGCACGATACCGTCTGTTTTTGTATAAATGCAAGTCACCGGAACATCGGGAACGGCTTTTAATTCTTCATAAAAGGCTTCGTTTTTCTTTCTTGGGGCGGGATTGCCACCGAGTCTTTGATGTATCGTACTGGCAATGGTTTTCATATTTTCCAAGCCCCATATTGGTGTGCCGATGGTGATGAGTTGCGCGACTTTATCGGGGTGGCGATTGGCTAATATTTTACCCAAAATACCGCCGCCACTCCAACCGACGAGACTGATTTTTTCTTTATGTTGTTTGAAAAGTGCATCCAATTTTTGCTCCAAAGGCGGCACGTCATGTGCGCGAATGAGGTTGATGCCCAATTCCCATTTATAGGTCGTAAAACCTTGTTTGGTGAGATATTTTCGGATAAAAACATTAATAGAATCCGTCCACAGGAATGGTGGCAGCAATAAGACCGGATGATTTTCTCCTTCAATTCGCTTAGGTAAAAACTTGTGCATCAATGCCATAGACGACCATTCGAGTAGCAACCTCCCTTCTAATAAAACATTGACCAAATTGGGTGGCTCGGCGTATTCGCGATTGATGCGCTTTCGTTCTGTCTTAAATTTCTGAAGAATACTCTTTGAAAGCGTCTTTTCTATACTCGCTGTTACCACATTTTTCAATACATCAATAAAAAATTCGTACTCGCGGTCTGCACCGTTTTTTTCGCAGTTTTTTATTAATTTATCAAAAACTTCGTCTATATTTTCGTCGCGTTCTGTACGTGCATTGAATGTCCACGGGGCATTTCCGCGCCATTTGTGGCTGATGAGTTTGTCCTCAATTTGCCCTGCATCCGACTGTTGTATGTTATCGTCTTTTCCGATTAATGCGAAAATCAACTTTGCAAAAGACTTATACAACTTTTCTTTATCATTCATTTTTTTTTAAATGAACCACCAGTCCCGACAGCCATTGTGTACAGCCGGGTTTTGGATATTGGGGAATTAGGAAATTTGGAAGTGTTCGGGTAAAATAGGGAATAGTTGCAAGGCGAATATTTTTATGAAATGCGGATGTTTGATGACCAAAATACTCACTTTCAAGAAAGAAGTTCGCCTTGCAACTCGCCTATAATCATTTACCCTATTCTTGTCGAACACTACCAAAAATTCGATATTAGATAAATCGGTTTTCATAAAAGGTCGCACTGAAATATAGCCGTTTTTAAATTAATTAAAATTATTTTATAATTTATTTATTATTTATTCTACTGAACAACAATTTTGTTTAAACTGTATTTAACTGATTGTTAATTTTTTATACGTAAAATTAAAAAAGAAAGCGCGATATATCTCCCCCTTTGGAGGGGGAGATAGTCCGCGTTCTATTTTTACGCTCAAATTTGAATTGTATATTTATCTGATAATAAATTAAATACAAATTATAAAAAATTGTTGTTCAGTAGAATATTTATTATTAAAAATTATCCCGATAACTACAATATGTTCGCCAAATTGATAATTGATAATTGAGAGTTGATAATTTATTTATTTTTTATTTCATAAAAAACTTAAAACTAAATAATTACAAATTATAAAATTAAATTAGTTATCAATTATCTTGACAATGTTAAATTAAAAAAATAAAAGTATGTTTATTCTTAAAATCGGAAATCTACCCCGAATTTGACCTAAAATTCGTCTGACATTTTGAAAATGTCTGACGAGTTTTAGGTCAAATTCAGACCGAAGTGCCTTATT
>CALIZI010000194.1 GCA_938028705.1 uncultured Saprospiraceae bacterium
GACTGCTTTAGCTGTCAAGTGTGGTTTTAACTCAATATTCAATTACTTGAAAACCATTGCTTTGTGACAAATTACTGCCCACTTGACAGCTAAAGCAGTCATTACGGATGCTCATGCTAATCTTGGCTTTTTTTAATTTCATATTATAAGTCCATGAATATGTGTCACACTCACGTCTGATTTATAATATTTTTCACAAAGTAAATACTTCTATATTCCTTGTTCGATATTCGATATTCAAAAAGAATATAAACTTATTTTAAAATGTATTAACCTGCGTTTCAGGAATTTTTGATACGAAAAACAATATACGAATTATTTTATTTTTTAAATAAAAATCATATTTTAAATTTATTTTCATAAAAAACTGTAAAATATGTTTTTGTAAATAAATGAAATATTTAAAGTGTTTTATGAAATGAAATTATTAATATAAATTAAAATATAATTATTTTGATTTTTTAAAAATAATAAATTATTAATTAATTAAATTATTGATTATCAATTAGTTATAATTTTGATTTTCTTCTTTAAAAATCTCCGAAACTCCGATATTAACTACCTCCTTGCCCATATCATTTCGGCATCTGTCTGTTGCGAATCTGTACCATAACGATTGTTTTTATGACGATTATTCGGCATAGGTAATGTCGTATTATTATCCTCCGTTTCACCCCGAAATACAGGGAGGTTGATGTTGCGTATGGAAGATGGAACGGCACGGGTAGGTTGGTCGAACTCTGGTGCTATCTCCATTTCGACAAGCGGATAGACAGCTTGGATTTTTTGTTTTGGACTGAATGGTCCTTGCAGTTCAGGTGTTTGGTTGTGGGCAATTTGGGGGGTATTGAGCCTTTGTTCATTTGCGGGGGGCAGGTATCGCTTGCCGCGAATGATAATGGTTTCTCCGACGAGCGGTTCTCTATCGTCCTGCAATTTATTTTTCTTGTATAATGCCTTCAGGCAAATCCCGTACAACTGCGCGATACTATATAAGGTCTCGCCGGCTTGTACGATATGTTGACTGGCTCTGCCGCGCCAATTCCGGCGTTTGGGTTGCAAGAAAACGTTTTGTCCTGGCAATATGAAATGATTGTAGGGCAAATCATTATACCGTAAAATATTTCGAAACGGAATGTTGTACCGCTTGGCTACGGCAAGTGGTGTGTCCAAGACATCCGCTTTGATAGCTTGGACATCATTGACCATAAACGCACCGACTCTATTCGGTTTAGGGAATAGTGGTGTCAGATGAGCTGTTTGGAATGTAGGTTGCGGAGATTTGGATTTCTCGGCTGCGTGTTGTGTCATTCCGGGTGTTGCGAAAATGACGAAGCATAAACATAATGTTATGCACAAATAGGTATTCGGTCTCATAGAACGCCTTTTTGAGTGGTGAAGTAATCTATTGAATCCAAATAGTTCTTAGTGATACAAATATAATAAATATAATTAACACTTGCAATGCAATGTTGTATGAAAACTTATGAAAATCCCATATATCAGTGATGTTTTCTTACGAAAAGGGATTGTATTGATAAAATTTGATTTGTAATTTAAGTATCAAACTACCTGCGTTTATTGTATTATGGCAGAAATTCTTGAAAAGGTAAACATCCGGTGACTTTAAAAATAGCTTGTTTTGAATTAAGATTTTAACGATCAGGTACTTATTATCTTTTAGTTGCTTGGACATTAAAGCAGAGGTTGCGGGTTTGCGCTATCAATTTTTTTTCTTATTTTTGGACAAATTCAGATCATGCAGATAAAATTATTTAATAATCAAAATAAAAACGATAACGGAAAACGAAAACAGTCGGGCGTTGCTACTTCCGATCTTATTTTATCTGCACATATTGGCGATAATGATGTATTATTCCCTCAAATACTTCACCTTCATGTTCCTTTAAATGCTAAAATAGCTGATATTACTTTTGGGAAAGGCGTTTTTTGGAATAAAGTCAACCTTGATAACTATACACTGCTTGCCTCTGATTTGTATTTGAAACCTGCGACTAGAGAAAAATTTCAACACATTGAAATAAAAGAAGGAATTGATGCGAGAAGTCTGCCGTATGAAGATGATAGTTTGGATTGCGTGGTATTTGACCCGCCGTATATGGAGGGTTTTTATCGGAAAAATTCAGGGCAAGTTGCGGGAAGTGGTACACATACATCGTTCAGAAGTGCCTACTCATCGGGTAAGGGAACGGAAAAAACAAAAGGCGGAAAATACCACGAAGCCGTCATAGAAATGTATGAGCAGACAGGCATAGAGTCTTATCGCGTACTCAAAAAAGGCGGTATAATGATCGTCAAATGTCAAGATGAAGTAAGTGCCAATAAGCAGCGATTTACGCATGTGGAAATTATTAGCTCGTATGAATCTTTGGGGTTTTACTCCAAAGATTTATTTGTTCTGATGAGAAGTAATAAACCCGGTGTAAGTCGCATATTGAAGCAGGTACACGCACGTAAAAACCACTCTTATTTTTTGGTTTTTGTAAAAATGAAATCAAAAATCTCGAATGTGAGAACTATCGTTCAAGATGCAACTGTTCCAAAAGAATGAACGGGTCTTCCACAAAAGGAGTCTGCAAGGGGTACGAAATTGGAATAATAGATTTGATAAGTTGTTGTTGAACTTCTGCGGGATATTTCCTATAGGTGGAGTGAGGTAAATTTCGATTGAGCGCAAAGCCGAATTTCCAACCTTTTCCGAAGGCATACAAATTGACTGCGATAATATCGAAATCTCCAAATTTCAGACAGGTGGTTGTTATGCTATCTCCGTCCGGTAATGTAATAGAACGTCTGTCAGATGCATCACACTGAAATTTAGCTTCCAACTCTGCATTTTCAAACCATTTACCCATACATGGACGCACGGTTGCAGTCTGTAATGATTTGACCTCCAATGTATAATCATTTCCTCTATAAGTGATGACCAAGTCATGTTTGTTAGCTCTGTCGTGATCATCAAATTTATTAAGAGCAGTTATCCGTCTATCGGAAGCAAAGAATTTGCTAAGTTTTGATTCGGCTAAATAACCGATAATAAAGCCACGCAAACTCGGATTGGCATCAATGAGCTGTTCTAGATCCTGCAAGGTAATCTCTAATCGTTCAAGGATATTTTTGCTTTCAAGCAGAAAAAAATGAGCAGGAATTTCGAGTGCTTCAGCAAGCACGAAAATATTTTTCAATGAAATATTCCGCAAGCCTCTTTCAACATCACTGATATAACTTCTGTCAATATCGGCTTCAGCAGCCAAGACTTCTTGACTCATCCCTTTTGCCAATCTAAACTGCCTGACTCGACCACCAAATTTTTTGAGTAACTCATTTGACATGCACAATGATAAACATTGCCACACAAAACCTTTGTAGGCTATAAGTTACAATTAGAAAATTGTTGAGATTTTTATGGACACTCTTTTTTGATTTTATTTTTGTTCCAAATAAGTAATGACATCTTTTTTGTATGTCCTACTTACAGGAATCTGATAAGACCCAAGTGTGATAAATTCTCGATTATAACTACTGATTTTCTGTGAATTTATAATAAATGACCGATGCGTTCTTTTAAAATAATCGGGTAAACGTTCAATGATTTTGCTAATTTTTTCTTTTGTCACTATTTCATCGTCTTCAGTGACTATTTTAATATAATCTGAAAGACTTTCAATGTATAGAATACTTGATAGATGGATGGGATAATTCACCCGATTGTATCGAACAATTACCGTATCAACATGAGGTTTGAGAGTCGTCTCCTCTTTATGCTTGAGCGATTTTATAATGGTTTCTTTCTGATTCAATTTTTGAATAATCTCAATGACCACTTTAATGAGTACCAATATGTATAAGGTTAAACTTAGATTGCCAATATTCATGGTAAGCAAGGATTGATTCCCCATTTGGAAGGTAGTAAAAATAAAAAGGGCAAGATAGATGATAAGATATTGGAGGTAAAGAGAAATGATAATCGTATAGATGCCATACAACATAAATAAGCCGTACTTTTTCCTCAATAGAAATTCGGGGATTAATGTATTATTCACATAATAAGATGTTCCAATGACGACAGGCAAAAGGAAGGTGATAAAGTAGGTTACCTGACTAAAAGAATGACCTTTCATCACAAAGAAAATAAGCAATAATAGTCCGGTAAAAAACCAATACCAAGCGGTCTTCAAAAATTCGATAATTTTCAGAATCATATAACAAAACTAAGTTTTTTTCGGTAGTTTTGACACGATTATCGGCGGAATACAGCTTAGGAAATGGATTCTACCTTGCTTTGAGGAGAGTTTGTCGCCTAACTTTGAGATGTAAATTTATTTGAGGAATCTGAGATGAAAAATCTCTACAAAACTTAGCATTTTATGTTCGAATTATTTTCACAAGGAGGTCCCTTATTTATGAGCATCCTTACGCTTATTTTGCTTGCTCTTTTAGCGGTTTTTGTAATGTCTATTATGAAAAAAGGAGACGAGAAACAACTGAATCAATCGCTACAATGGTTGAAATCAATAGGAACGCTGGGGCTGGTCGTTGGCATACTTGGTCAATTAATTGGGCTTTTTAGCGCATTTTCAGTCATGGAAACTACTCAAATTTCGCCGGAAATTCTCGCAGGTGGATTGAAAGTTTCTTTGATTACTACGCTTTATGGCTTGTTGATTTATATTGTTCATTTGCTGTGTTCGATGATTTTGAAGCGAAGTCACGAGACCTTCGGTAGCTAAAATATGACTAAGAAAGAGGGTTCTTTGGGATTCTCTTTTTTTGTTTTTATGCTTGGGCTAATAAGCCGTTGATAGCATTTACGGTGGATTTGTGGGTCATTATTTTTGATAAAATATCTTCGAATTCTTCTTCATTATTGACTGTAAAAACATCTTCTTCTGACAAGCTAAAATTAATAGACATGGGGTACATCTGAATCTTATGTCTGACGCTAAATAGCGTAAAAGTATAGTTACCAAGCGAAGGGCTGACAATATCAAAGTCGTGTACAATAACATTTTCTCCGCTGTATAGAGAGTGTTTAGAGTTAATCTTAGCTACGAGCTTGTTTTTGGTCATCTCATTAAAATAAGTAGCCTGTTCAGAGAGAATAGTCTTAGGTACTTTTAGGGTAGCTTGTCCTATTTCATCAGACCAAAGGTTCTTAGAAGTTGTCATATTGAAAATTTTTAGTTTGAATATTGTAGTGTAACGGTTGCTAAATCCAGAGTCAGTTATCAACCACCAACCTAAATAGTTACTTCAAAACTTATAGGGCTAAAACTTACATCTTTTAATTTATCAGATGTAAGACAGTAAAAATTCGCGGTGTTGTGTGTGAAATTATAATTATACAGCCGATATAAAAAATAATTTTCTGGATTATCTTTTGAAAAACATTTTTCATTTATCGACATATAGAATGGCTCCTCTTTTGATTTAGTAGTAGTTTTTACTTCAATATGAATTTCTTCCCCTTTCTCATTAAATGATTTGATGTCATATCCATTTCCATCTAAAACTTTTTGAACTTGATTAGCTTTCTCGAATAGTCCTATACGCTCAAGTTTCCTTTTTTCATTTAGTAAAACTAAATTTTCCCCTAAATTTCCTAAACGTTTAGAAGTTTTCCTTTTTTTATCCCAATCTACATTTGTACCGTCGTATTTTCTATTCTTCTTCTTCAAGTAAGACTTAGTTTTGCTGGGCGGCTCTTTCTCGGTCAATTTATTCTTAGAAATTTCCACATCTTCATCTTCGTTCAAAAGAACTTCTAAATCGTCATAAATTGCAGCATATTTTGTGATGAAGGTTCTAGTTTCTTCAATTAGTTTTGTCCAAGTATAATTTACTAAATCGTCTTTTTTGATATGTTTTTCTTGATAGTCTGTGTTCTTCAAATATTCATGAAAAATATTTTGCTTTTCAGCCGACAAAGCCGATTCTTTACCACCTTTCTTTGGAGTATTTTGGATGTCAATTTTATAAAATAAATATCCCCCTTTAGCATCAGCAACAACACCAACAATGAAAAAAACTTTTCGGCTAGTCGATTTCCTTGCAATCGTAATCCACAAATACCATTTAAAATTTCTTGTCCACTTCCAATTTTTATCTAATTTGGCTTTAAATCCTTCAATTTCAACATTCTTAGCCCAATAATTAATTTTAGTGACTAACGTTTTTAAAATATTGCCATTCCTGACATCTTCAGAGTTTTCTTTTCGATAAGTTTTTCCACCAACTTGCTCAAAATGTTCTATGTCCCATTTGTTAATAAAATTAAGTCTTTCAGGATAATAATTCATTTTGAAGTCCAAATTCTTTATGTATCTGCGACGTTTTTCACTCGAATCAAGTATTGATTCGGGAGCATTTTCTCCGAATGCAATCTTATAAGCTCTTCGCGTCAGGTGTTTATATGGGTATTCTTTTTCATTGGGTAAAACAACCCAATAATTATTGTATATAGAATTTTTTGGGATACCCTCGTTGTCAATTTGTTCTCCGGCAGACAGGATATGCTCTCTTTTTATTTCTTCAAGTTCCTTCATATTTTTTGAATTTTCCGGTTACGCATACAGTTCATTGTGTTTCAACCATCACCCCACCACCTCCATCAACACCCCAAGAATCTCCTTAGCCGCCACAGCAATCACCGTACCCGGACCAAACACCCCGACTACTCCGGCATCATACAAAAACTGATAATCTTGCTGCGGCACGACACCACCCACCACCACCATAATATCCTCCCGACCAATCGCTTTCAAGGCTTCAATCGTTTGCGGAACGAGTGTTTTATGCCCTGCGGCGAGCGAGGAAATGCCGAGTATGTGTACATCATTTTCCGCAGCTTGACGGGCGGCTTCGGCGGGCGTTTGGAAGAGTGGTCCGATGTCCACATCAAAGCCTAAGTCGGCAAAACTCGTGGCAATGACCTTCGCGCCTCTGTCGTGACCATCCTGCCCCAATTTCGCCACCATGATACGCGGACGGCGACCTTCCAACTCGGCAAATTTATCTGCCAATGCTTGTGCTTGTTTAAAATTATCGTCCATTTTTATTTCATTGGAATACACACCCGACACCGAGCGTGTAGTGGCTTGAAAACGCCCAAATACCGCTTCCATCGCATCCGAAATTTCGCCTAAAGTCGCGCGTAAACGTGCCGCATCTACCGCGAGTGCGAGTAGATTTCCCTTGCCTGATTTGGCGGCTTCGGTGAGGGCTGCGAGCGATTTTTCGACGGCTGAATTGTCGCGTGTAGCGCGTATTTTTTGGAGCGATTCGACTTGCCCTTCGCGTACTGCGGTGTTGTCCACTTCGAGTATATCAATCGCTTGTTCGTCTTTTGGTGGGAAAATATTGACACCTATAATTTGGTCTTGACCGCTATCAATCCGCGCTTGTTTTCGTGCGGCGGCTTCTTCGATGCGTAGCTTAGGTAAGCCCTGTTCAATCGCCTTTGTCATACCGCCTAATTCCTCGACTTCCTGTATCAATTCCCAAGCGCGATGCGCCAAATCATGCGTCAGCGATTCCACATAATACGAACCCGCCCACGGGTCCACCGCCTTCGTTATATTTGTTTTTTCTTGTAAATAAATCTGCGTATCTCGCGCTATTTTTGCCGAAAAATCAGTTGGTAAAGCAATCGCTTCATCCAGTGAATTGGTGTGTAGCGACTGCGTATGTCCCAAGACGGCTGCCATTGCTTCTACGCAAGTTCGGGCGATATTATTGAACGGGTCTTGCTCTGTCAAACTCCAACCCGATGTCTGCGAATGTGTACGCAAAGCCAAAGATTTTAGATTTTGAGGGGCAAATTGCTGCACAATTTTCGCCCACAACAAACGCCCTGCACGTAGCTTCGCAATTTCCATAAAATGATTCATCCCAATGCCCCAAAAGAAGGACAAACGCGGTGCAAAATCATCAATCGCCAAGCCTGATTTCAAGCCTGTACGGATGTACTCCAAACCATTCGCCAGCGTATATGCTAACTCAATATCTGCCGTTCCACCCGCCTCCTGAATGTGATAACCACTAATACTAATCGAATTAAAACGCGGCATATTCGCGGCTGTATATTCAAAAATATCACCGATAATTCGCATCGAAGGCGCAGGCGGATAGATGTAAGTATTTCGCACCATAAACTCCTTCAAAATATCATTCTGAATCGTACCTTTTAAGGCTTCGGGCTGCACGCCTTGCTCCTCTGCCGCTACGATATAAAATGCCATAATGGGAATCACCGCACCATTCATTGTCATCGACACCGACATTTTATCCAAAGGGATTTGGTCGAACAAAACCTTCATATCTTCCACAGTATCAATAGCTACACCGGCTTTTCCGACATCGCCCACCACACGTTCATGGTCAGAATCGTAACCGCGATGTGTCGCCAAATCAAAAGCTACCGACAAGCCTTTTTGTCCTGCCGCGAGGTTTCTTCTGTAAAAAGCATTGCTTTTTTGTGCCGTTGAAAATCCGGCGTATTGGCGTATCGTCCACGGGCGAATGGCGTACATTGCAGAGTATGGACCGCGCAGATATGGTGGTAATCCTGCCGCAAAATTTAGGTGAGATATACCTTCGAGGTCGTTTTTTGTGTAGCGTGATTTTACGGAAATTTGTTCGGGTGTGGCATGGGTGTTTACTTCGCCATTTGCATGAGAAGAAGAGGTGCTGAAGTCGGGTTGTATCTTGGTGAAATCAGGTCGTGTCATGGCAACAAAGATAATAAAAAGTACGAGTGCTTTTACCTTGACAATGTCATGTTCGATTTTTATTTAATATAGTTGGCATTTTGCTCTTGAATTTGGGCTAAAACTCGTCAGATATTTAAACTTTGCAGGAAAAATATGACATCATCGGTGAATTTTGAAAATGTCTGACGAGTTTTAGCCCAAATTCGGAAAAAATATCCCATGTTAAATACAAACATATTTTTATTTTTAAAACATGATATTGTCAAGTTAAATATTATATGAGTTGAAGACGGAACATCTGCTGTTGAAAAATGAAATTTACCCTTTATCATTCATTTGCTGTTCAAAATATGGAGTGAAAGCCGCCTCAAATGTATCGTAATCATACATTGGGTCGTCGGAATTGACCTCTTGCTCAATCCATTGTGTCATTGCGTCAAGTGTAGGGTTTTGGTAGCCCGCTTTGTATGCGAATTGTAGCATCTCGATATACAAATTTCGCCAACTTGATATGAGTTCGACAAAAGTATTAAAAGGCATCATCAAAATAATAGCGGCTGTAATATACCATTCTCGTTCCTTGATAATATTCGCCAATTTTGACCAATTACCATGTACACTCCACGGGCGAGGAATGTACGGCTCGATGCTATGCGTAATATATTGCACAAAGGGCCAAAACACAAAATGAAACACCGGACTCAAATACCAAATCGTATTATCAAATAAATAAGGTTCAAAAATATACACCGCCAATCCCCATAAAGCCAAATGACAAATCACAATAACCGGAATCATTCCATATAATTTATACTTCAAAGTCATGATTAAATGATGCCCGAAAACAAGGATTAAAATACTCATAGAGAGGTATTTGTAAGTAGGAATGAAGATGCAATACAAGGCAATCAGATTCAACGGAATACCGATGAAATGCGACCAACGATTGACTTCTTTTTTGTGAAATACATCGAAGGTGTATAATTGATATGGCAGATCAAATATCTTGATTTGTGCGTAAGGAACAACAAAAATAGCATAAATCAACCATTCAAAAAAGTGGCGATAGCCTTTGCTTTCAGTGGAATGTACAGACATAATATTGAAATATTTGGTTAATGATACATCGGAATGACCATACAATAATGACGACTTTATAACATTTTATCAATTACAAATATTGCTGTTTTCCAATGAAATATACGTTTGATATTTTTTTTTATTGAAATTAATTTAAAATGTAAATCGTTTAAAATTAACAGGTTAATAAATATAAAGAATTAATTACCTATATGTGTTTTTCCGTATAATTTGGTTATTTATTAAGTTGAAAAATAATCATATCAGGCGAATGTGATTCAAAAATGATGGTATTATCCTCCGAAAGTTTATTTTTTAAATCATTGCTCTCCCACAAAATAAAATAATCAATTTCATTTTCTTTGGCTTCTTTCAAGCCCTCTCTTCGCAGTCGTTGTGTACGGATTTGCCCCCAAAATTGATAGCGTAATTCATACATCAAATAAACTGCCGCATCAGTATGGTGATATGCACCCCAAGTGTCATTGGTGGCTACTCGCTTGCCTCGTAAGGCTTGTAATTCAGGGAGATGTTGATGTAGGTTTTTATAAAATGATTGCTTGGAGCTTTGTAATTGAATCATCTCAATGGAATCATAAATAAGTAGTGCAGAAGCGAGAACAATGATTAGCGTCAATATTTTTTTGTGAAATTTTTTGGGTAACGCAGTCCACCCCCCAGCCCCCTCCAAAGGGGGAGATTTTTCGCTTTGCGAAAAACTTCTTGTGTTAGTGCATTCCTTTTGGGGGGATTCTACGCGATTGTCTCCCCCTTTGGAGGGATTTCCTCTCTCATCTCCCCCTTTGGAGGGGGTTGGGGGGTGGACTGCGTTTGCCCGATAAAATATTTTCCCAATAAAAAATAAAACAATTAATCCAATAAAATTATCGAACCAAAAATACCTTTCGCGTACCAATACCAAGAAGTAGCCGCTTGTAAATACGAATGCTGTAAATACCATTAATCCGATAAATAACCACTCGTCTCGCCTTAGTTTTATTTTCCAATAAAATAATAATAAAATACTGATTATCAGACAAATAATAAGATGACGTGCATAATCAAAATAACAAAAACGGATGATATTTGACCACAAGAATTTTGCATAATGTAGTCTATCCGAATGACTTGCCAACGGATTCCATTTTTTTACAAATTGTGCAGGTTCTTCATAAGCCCAAAAGTCCGTAAATTTGGTTTGTGGATTGATGAGTTCGTTTTTGGTAAGTTGGTCGTGTTGGCGGTGCGGGCTGATGAGGGCGAAATTGTAGGTGCCGGACATTCCGATGCTTGGCTCACCAAATTTGGACGTAAGGGCGAGCACCCACGGAAGGCACACCATAAGGAAAACTACTATGCCAATCAACACATTTTTAAAGAGGAGAGAAGGAGATAAATAATAGTTATTTTTACTATCATTATCACTATATTTATTTTGATTTTTTTTATAAAAAAAATAATTTATTAATAAAATACAATGCCAACCTACGAAATGTGCGATAAAAAACGGAAAGGTATAGGCTTTGCTCCAATATGCCAATCCTGCAATGAGTCCACAAGTCGAACCGTAATTTGGTATCGTCTGACATGTTGAAAATGCAAGGCAACTTTGAAGCAATATTTTGAGATACCATAATAATAGGGTTGTAAGGAGCAAATCAGGGGTCAATTCGAGTGTCATGGAGAGGATGAAGGGGAGAATAACAATAAATGCAATTGACGTAACTGTACCGACGACTTTAGCCGTCGGGTAGCGAGGGCTAAAGTCGTTGGTACAGGTGTCAATTATCTGTAAAAATAAAGTCAGTGTAAAAAATCCAATGACGGCATTGACAATTTTAAAGGCTAAAATCCCATCTAGCCCAAGTGCCATGAGCGGCGCAATCAATATCGAAATTCCGATACTCCAATGTCCGCTGATGGCTTCGTAAAAATTGCCTTGAATGAATTGCTCAGATATGAGCAAATAATTGAAAGTATCGGGCGTAGTAATGGTGTAATATGTAAGTATAAGACACAATGTACTTGCGGCGAGATAGATGAGTTGAAAAAAAAGAATAATATGATTTATAAAATATTTTTTCATAAAAGTGCTGTAAAATTACTCGCTTTTATGATTTTTTACGACATTTACTGCTACAAAAGTATATGTGACTAAAACCATGTCCACTAACCATGAAATCTATACTCAAAAAATCGTCTTTTCAGATATTCGACGATATGTTTTCGTTGTTGTATCCGCGTATATGCCTTGCCTGCGGAAAAAATATTCGCGCCCATGAGGAAGCGATTTGTCTCACCTGCCAATACAAAATGCCCAAAACCAATTTTCATGAGGACCGCGACAATCCTTTCACCGAGTGTTTCTGGGGAAGGGTAAAGGTGAATTGCGGGTCGTCATTTTATTATTTTGGAAAGGGCGGAAAAGTGCAACAACTTGTTCACAACCTGAAGTATAATCACAAGCCCGAAATCGGTATTCGTTTGGGGCATTTGTACGGAAAGATATTGAGTAAGTCCTTGTTTTTCAGACAACTGGATGTAATTGTGCCTGTGCCGCTACATTCGATGAAAAAGAGAATGCGCGGTTATAATCAAAGTGCAAAATTTGCTGAAGGCTTGTCGGAATCCATGCACATCCCTTGGTCGGAAGCCCTGCACCGCACCGAAATGACCGAAACACAAACCAAGAAAGACCTCGTTGCCAGATTTGAAAATGTAAAGGATGCCTTTGAGGTCGTTGATCCCAAATTTATCGAAGGCAAACACGTCTTACTCGTGGATGATGTCATTACAACAGGAGCAACGATAGAGGCTTGCGCCCGTCAAATTCTTAAAGTGCCGGGAACAAAGGTGAGTGTAGTGACGATTGCTTTTGCACGACAATGATTTGATTTAGAATTATCAAATCTCTGCGTTCTCTGTGTGATTTACTCAATTTGGAGCCTACGCTACATTGTAAAAAAGTGTCAACCGCATTTCTAAACATGCCCAAATTTCTGATAATGAAGCTATTATTGTTGGCAAAAAAGATAAAAAATATCGACTTGCTAAAGTAATTTGGCATGTTTAGATTTGCCGTAAAAGTAGTTGACACTTTTTCACGCAGAGAACGCAGAGGTCGCAGAGATTTGATAACTAACCCTCTGCGTTCTCTGCGTGATTTACTCAATTTGGAACCTATGCTACATGGCAAAAAGTGTCAACCGTATTTCTAAACATGCCAGTAATTTTCAAATAAATCGTAAAGCCTCCAGCTTGCGCTACGTTTTCATCAAATACAAAATACGTTCAGTGCCTTCCACCTGTTCATGTCGTTGAATGGTAAAATAATCGGAGAAGGCTGCTTCAAAACCTGCTTGGGTATAATCAGGAAAAATATCTTCTCGTGTAGCTAATAAGGTACGCACACGCGGGTCGCTTTTGGGTACAAATTCGATGACCAATTCAGAAGTCAATTGAGCAAAAAAAGCAGCTAATTTGGTTAAAGGAATATTATTAGAAATGGCGAGGTGATGAACGAGTGCGAGGGCAAGTACAAGGTCGGGATGTGTACGTTGGAAAACGCTGTCTCGTTCTTCATTATTCCAACCGATAGAAGGGCTTGGATTGGTCAAATCAAGAAGCAAGGGCAGCATGTTTTTCTCACCTTTCTCTTTGATAGCCAAGTAATTATATTCTACCGCAAGGTGGTCAATGTCAAAGGCAATGGTATAGGCTTTTTTTGCCGTAAGGCGACTGAATGTACCGTCATTTGCACCCAAATCCCAGACCAGTTTTGCGTCAGTATTTTTAATAAAATCACTAACTAATTTTTGTTTTTTTTGTAAATAATCACTGCTCAATATCGTCTCTTCATAATACCTGCCCCACTCTGTTTTGTTGGTCTTTAAGCGGAGTTTTTTAATACCGTTTTCAAGACTGTCTATCAAGCCCATCATAGCTGCCCGACTGATTTTCGGTTTTGTTTTTGCAAGGCTTTTTTCGGAATCGGCATGACGTTTTTGGCTACCTGCATGTACATGTATGTGAAGTAGTAAAGGCACTCGAAAACGACTTTTGAAAGGCAGCAAACGACTCGCCAAATCCAGCGGAATACCGTCAATATAATCACGCATCATAGCACTCATACGCGGGTCATGGTAGGACATAAGCGCAAGTGGCGCGAGGAAGTGACGGCAAAACTGACCGTAAGCTACCCACGGACTACCTTCAATGTATTTTGTAAAAGAAAGGGTATCAATAAAAACGGCTTTGCCTTTGTGAAATTGGATATTATAGGCACTCGCATCTTTGAGGGTCATGCCTTGTTGTAGGGCTTTTCGTTGAATGGCGAGGGTGGTCAGTGCTGCGTCTTTATATTGACTAAATGACCATTCGTAAGGATAAGAAATAAAGGGAATCAACTCCGGCTGAATGAGCTTGTATTGATCCGGGTTAGCGACTTCATCAAAGGGAATTTCAATATGCGGAATGAGTAGTCCGGCTTCGGTGAGGGCAGGGTACAGCTTAGGCATTAAGCTGTCATAATCCGTTTGGTATGAGTGATTTACAGTTCGTAAAATATCATCACCTTGCCGGAAAACATAACCGCTTGGGTCACGAAAAGAACTATTGAGCGGTTTCATCTTTGGTCAATTCGTCTTCAGATTTTTTTCTGCCCAACAGACCGGCAAACCAATCCGTCACAGCGTTTTTTGCCATTTTAAAATAAAAAACAATCGCCAAAAATCCGGCTATCAAAGCCTGTACAATCAAGCTGCCGGTGCCGGGGTCAAGATATAGTAAAATAAAATTAAGCATACGCAAAGGTAAGAAATTATTTTATTGCTGTATTGTTATATTGCTATACTGTTATATTGCTATATTGCTATATTGTTTTATTGTTGTATTGCAAAGGAAGTTTTGCTTCGCAAAACATTATAAACAATAAAGCAATCGAACAATATAACCATACAGCAATAAAACATTAAGCAGTTATACCATAAGGTTGTAGCGATTGCAAAGCGTCAGGATTGATACTTTTAAAAGCATAACCTTTTTGGCTGAAATGTTCTAAGAAACGCGGCAGTGTATAGACGAGATTTTCTTTAGCTTTAATACTATCGTGAAAAACGACTATGGAGCCTTTTCCGGTATTGCTGATGACATTTCGCAGGCACTGTTCGGGCTTGATTTTCGGGTCAAAATCTCCGCTTAATACATCCCACATAATAATGCGGTAATGGCGTTGAAGAAATTGTGCCTGTTTGGGTTTCAGTTTGCCGTAAGGCGGACGAAATAACTCAGTGTCCAGCAATTCTGCACATTTACGAACGTTGCGATAATAACGCATATTATCATGCACTGTCCAACCGTTCAAATGATTGTGAGTATGACTACCCACTGTATGTCCTGCATCGCTCACTTGTCGAAGTACGTCAGGATATTTACTCGCATTCTCACCCACACAGAAAAAAGTGGCTTTAGCATTATACTTTGCCAACTCTCTCAATACCCAAGGTGTTACTTGTGGTATCGGTCCGTCATCAAAAGTCAAATAAATGACCTTCTCCACATCAGGTATATTCCAGACGAAATTCGGAAAAAGATTCTGTATAAAATGAGGGGTTTTTATCAAATACATTTGCAGTAATAGTTAAAATTTTGTTAATAAAATTAATTAACTAAAATACACAAAAATCATTCCTAATGTGGTGATTCGTGATTCGTGATTCGTGATTCGTTGGGTAGGACTGTTGATTTAATTTTCATATTATAATTTTTATTTTTTTATAAAAAATTGATTTATAATTTTTTAATGATATTAATTAAATTTAAATTATAATATAATTTTTAATTATTTTAAAATCAAATTAAAATAATCGCAATAAACGAATTACGAATCAACAAGTCAACGAATCACGACATTACCCTAGAATATGTCCAAATCTCCGTACCTTAATCTTGCTCTGATGCGGTTGCCGGAATTGGGGCTGCCGATGTAGCCTTCTATTTCTTTGTGTGCGCCGTCTTTCGTAATATTAAGGTGCTGCTCGTCGGGTAGGTCTATATCGCCGTAGCTGCTTTCGGCATCAATGTCGAAGACAGTGCCGGAGGAGATATTGATTTTGAAATGGGCATAACTACCGTCTATGCGGAGGTCGCCAAAGTCGGGAGCAAGTTGGTTGATTTTGGCATTGCCGTATTCCATGTCGAGGTAGCCTGTACCTGTCAATTCCTCTATCCGATAGTCGCTGTATTTGCTGTCAATTTTGATATTATTGGCACGCTCTATTCTAAAATCATCGTATTTGCCATCAGAATAGAAGTCGTTGATCATACCAAATTCGTAGTTGTCGTATTTGGATGATATGTTGACATTACGAGCATTATCTATATCAATTTTAGAATATTTACTTTCAATTTCGAGTTTGGCAAGTTCGTCGGCACAAAATTTTCCGTACTTGATGTTGATGTCCGATTCACCGCTGACGGTTTGAAGGCAGGCATCGCCGTAGCCTATATTCAAGTCGAAATCTCCACCGACATGTTCGCCATTCATATTGCCGTATTTGACGGTAATATCAGCATTATTATTAAGTTTCGGGAAGTTGATATGACCATATTTGTTGTCGAGGTTGACGGGGTTATTGGCTGGCATATTGATGACGTAGTCCACGCGGGTTTTTTTACCGTCCTCCCAATCATTCCAAGTCCAACTAAACCAAGTTTTTCCATTTTTTTCTTTATCTCCCCAGATGGTTTCTGCACTTACGATATTACCGACATTTGAAAATTCAACATTTATCCGGTCAAATTCTTCTTCAGCATCAGCTTCTGTGCGGGCTTCTACGGTAATGGTGATTTCAAAACTTACCTCGTCTTTATCCCAAGTATGAATGTGTATATCGCCGCGTTTATTGATGGCTTCGATACGGGTGTCAACATTAATCTCAAAGGTTTCTTGTATGGTTTTTTTAAATTCACCACGTCCTGCAAAGGCATTTATTTGTAATAAAAATAAAGCGATAAACGTAAAGGAATATTTATACAAAAAATTACGTTTATTATATATCTTTTTCATTGTCATACGTTTTAGTAGCATAATTAATTCTTTCGAGTACCCGTTCAAGGATGTCAATTTTGGTCCTGTAATTTTCAATCATCGCATGAATAATTTGTTCGTCATTGATCGGTGTACTGCGGAGTTCTTTTTTCAAGAGGTCAAATTCTTTTTCCAGTTCCTCAATGTCTGCTAATGCCTTGTCATTGGGTTTTTGGGCTTTGAGCAAGTCAATTTTCTGATTAATTTTTTGTGTATAAAAATCTTCCAACTCGGCGTATTCTTGTGAAATATCGCTCAGTGCCAATTCTTGTTCACTCGCCGGAGTCATGTATTTACCTATCACAATACCCAAGCCCAATATCAAAGCCACCGCAGCCGCCATACGCAACACACGATACATACCGATGCGTTTGCGTGGAAGTGTTTTTTCCACGCCTTTCCATATTGTGGGAGACGGGATTTCGCTATCAAAAGCTGCACGGTTTTCCCTTATAAATTGTTCGATATTGCTGTATTGATTCATTGTTGTATTGTTATATTGTCTTATTGCTTTATTGTTATATTGTCTTATTGTCTTATTGCTTTATTGTTTATCATTATCGCATTACAACATTCACTCATTATAGCATTCACTCATTCACTCATTCACTCATTACCAAACCTCTTAGCTTTTTTTTAGCTCTGTTGTATTGCGATTTTGAGGTGGAGACGCTGATATTCATAATCTCTGCAATTTCTGCATGGTCATAGCCTTCAAAAAGGTATAAAGTCAATACAACGCGATAACCATCGGGTAATTGTTGAACAGCTTTTTTTACTTTTTCTATTTCTAAATGAGTTGTACAAACTGTCGGTTGCTCGTCTTGGTGCAAGGCATAGTCGTGATAATCAAGCGGCACGAGTTCCACACGTCGTTTTTTGAGTTGATTGATACAATTATTAATCACAATCCGCTTTATCCATGCACCTATGGACGATTGATATTTGAAATAATTTAATTTTGAAAACACATCAATAAATGAATTTTGCAACATATCTTCTGCCTCTCCAATATCGTTGAGCATTCGCAGACAAATATTGTACATGGCTTTGGCATACAATTCATAGAGCCTGTATTGCGCTCGCCGATCATGGCGTTTGCAGGCTTCCACGAGTTCTCTATGCGTGTTGCTGTGCTTCATGTAAGGTGATAAGGTTTTAGACTTTGGACAAAGGAAATTGGGGAATTGGGAAATTAGGTAATCCCGATAGCTATCGGGACTTTTTTAGATTTTTACAAAAAAACAATTAATTACATGTTTTATTTTATTAATAAAATTTATTTATTTGATTATCAATTAGTTATGGCTTAAAACCGAGTTTCCCAATTCCCTAATTCTCATTTTGTCCAAAGTCCAAAAGGTTTCCTCTCTTCTTTTGCAAAAATATAAAAGTTGACAACTTGGACTCTAAAGACATTTGCTTGAACGAAGGGTTGCACTGAAATTCAAATTCCAAAAAACAAATTCCGAGGGTAATCGTTTTTTGAAATTTGGTGCTTGGAATTTGGGTTTTGTTTTTTTGGTGCTTGGAATTTATACAAAATTGCCAAAAAATTCATATCTTTGCAGGAATTTTCAACAAACAAGGGAAGTAAGTTGTTTGTAACTTACATACCTACAATATATAAATTTATTCATTAGTTACTTGTCTAAATTTGTTCAGTTCTGATAATCAATAAATTACAGAAAATTTAAGTTCAAATGATTATAAAAACCATGAACGATGAACAAACAATTATAAATCGGTAACTTATTCATTTTACGATTTAATTGCGTTTTTTTCGCAATTCAATTAACAATATTATATTATTATGCCTTGCGGAAAAAAACGTAAACGTCATAAAATTGCGACACACAAGCGGAAAAAACGCCTTCGCAAAAATAGACATAAGAAGAAGAAATAAATAATTGTTACTCGTCAAACAACGAGCAGCATGATAACATACGAATGAAATGTATCGCCTGTTTGTAATTCTTACAAACACTATAATGTACAGGTACTGCAACTATCACAAAAAAAAATCGTACATAATAAGGACATACATTCCATTCGTGTGTGTTATTTACTGTGAGCAAGAATCCTACAAGTGGTTTTACGAACTCATTTTATACTCCATAAAAGAAATTAGACAGTTTTAGAAGACGTGCCTTATGGCACAGTATCAAAAAATTTGTACCCCATTGTTTTGACCTCCCACTCATATCTTCAACAACCCGGCTAATCAACCACTACTTCAATACTCGCCCATAGTAATCAACACCCGCACAATAGAATTGAGCATTAACAAACACTCAACAACTATTGTACATGCTGAATTGGCTATTTTCTCGTATATGCTAAGTGTTCTTGACCAATAAACGGGCTATCCGTTTATGGTATCTATCTTATTGTACCCAAAATAAGATACTAATGATCCGGTACACTGATACTTAGTGATGGAACTATGATAAATCATGGTATTCATACACCTTGATACGCAGAAAAGCCACCCAAACCAATAAGATAATAAGGAAAATCTTGTGCTTCACAAACACATAGATGTGCCGTAAAAAAAGACATTTTGGATAAGGAATTAATCATCAACTCGACACCTACCGAAGTCGAAATTGCTTTATTGGAAAATAAAAAACTGGCAGAACTGCACAAGCAAAAAACCAATAGCAATTTTACCGTAGGTGATATTTTCTTAGGAAAAACCAGAAAACTCATCCCCGGACTCAATGCCGCCTTTATTGATATTGGCTACAAAAAAGATGCGTTTTTACACTACACCGATTTAGGTCCGAAACTACGCTCGCTGGTCAAATTTACTAACGGAGCGATTTCCGGCGGTATGCCTGAGTATAAACTGGATAACTTTAAGATACAACCCGAAATTATTAAAACCGGAAAAATAGACCAAGTCCTCGACAAGAAAGGCTCGGTATTGGTGCAAGTGCTGAAAGAACCTATTTCGACAAAAGGTCCGCGACTGAGTTGCGAAATCACCATACCGGGCAGATATGTTGTACTCACGCCCTTTACCAATGTAGTTGCGGTCTCCAAAAAAGTATCCAATTCGGATGAGCGCAAACGCCTGCAACGACTTGTTGAGAGCATTCGCCCCAAAAACTTTGGAGTCATTGTGCGTACTGCCGCCGAAGGTAAAGGCGTAGCCGATATACATGAGGAAATTCTCTCTTTGCTCAATAAATGGGGACAGATACACGCCCAACTCAAGAAGGCACAAGCCCCCAAAAAATTGTTGAGTGAATTGGACAAGACTTCGAGTATCTTACGCGATATTTTGAGCGAAAATTTCAATCGCATCGTCGTCAATGACAAGCAACTCAACGAAAATATAAAATCTTATCTCAAACAGATAGCCCCCGAAAAGGTCGGTATTGTCAATTATCATAATGGTAAAAAACCCGTCTTTGACCACCACGGCGTGACGAAACAAATCAAGGCTTCTTTTGGCAAAACGGCTACCATGTCGAGCGGAGCGTACATCGTCATCGAACATACCGAAGCTATGCACGTCATTGATGTGAATAGCGGACACAAAATCAGTAATAATGCCGACCAAGAGGGGAACGCCATCGCCGTCAATATAGAAGCTGCCGAAGAGATTGCCCGTCAATTGAGACTGAGAGACATCGGCGGACTGATTATCATAGATTTTATTGACGTTAAAAAACAGGACAACAAAAAATTACTGTATAATAAAATGCGCGATTTTATGAAAAAAGACCGCGCACAACATACCGTACTGCCACTGAGCAAATTTGGTTTGATGCAAATCACGCGCCAGCGTGTAAAGCCCGAACTCAATATTTCTACCACCGAAAAATGTCCAAGTTGTAATGGTTCAGGCAAAATATCGCCCACCATACTACTCATCGACAGGCTAGGTGCAGACATTGGCAATATCATCAGTTCTATTGTGCCTGCCAAACTCACGCTTGAAGTACACCCTTATATTTACGGCTACCTCAAACAAGGTATTCCGAGTCAACAGTGGCGATGGGGATGGGAATTTAAGAAGTGGATCAACCTGAGAAGTAATAGTAATTTAGCAATACTCGACTATCATTTCTACGATGAACATGACGACGAAATAAGACAATGACACAACAGTACAGGCTGCTTTAGCTGCCCGATTTATGCTTTTTTAGGCAGCTGAAGCAGCCTGTACTTCTCTTATTTAAAGCCAAGCGTTTTGACTTTGTCAGCATCCCATGTTTCAACAAATACGCGAATATATTTTTCGCGTGTGCAGATGTGTTCGTCATTACTACCCATCGTTCTGCACTCATATCTTTTGTTGTTCGGCAATTTGCACAAACAAATACCATTTTTGCGCTTTGAGCAAGCACACGAAATACCTCCGCTATCTACAATACTCACTTTCTTCGCTTTTACACCTACGCTTTTCAAATATTCCTGCACACTCGCAACAGGTGTCAGGTGTATTTTGGTAGTATCCTCCACGTAGCGCGAGGCGAGATACTCGCCTTTCTTAGCTTCATCAAATTCCAACCATTCGCCTTCCTCTGTACAAGAGTTCGCCGAAGTCATTATACCGATTAAAAGTATGCCTAAGTATAAAAAAATCTTTTTCATATTGATTGTTATTGAAATGTAAAATGTAAAACAATAAATGTAAAAGTGTCGATAGGACGTGATTTATTTTAGTGTAAAATTATTTATTTAAATAAATTTTAATATAACAAGATTTTACATTTATTATTTTAAATTTTACATTTTACCTTGACAATGTCATGTTCGATTTTTATTTAATATAGTTGGCATTTTGCTCTTGAATTTGGGCTAAAACTCGTCTGACATTTTCAAAATTCACCGATGATATCATATTTTTCTAGCAATATTTAAATGTCTGACGAGTTTTA
>CALIZI010000195.1 GCA_938028705.1 uncultured Saprospiraceae bacterium
TTTTCAAAATCTACCGATGAGTTCATATTTTCCGACAAAGTTTAAATGTCAGACGAGTTTTAGCCCAAATTCAAGCCCAATGCCGTCCATTATTGAATAAAAATTAAAAATGAGCATGGGTACAAAAACGAATCGCACCCCAGAGAGTTTGGTAAACGTAAATAAAACACTGACTGTTAGGTTATTACAAATTTTGATAACATACTTACGTTTACCAAACTCGAAAAGTTTAGTAAACGAGGTAGAGTATTTTTTGCTAATTTCAAAGTATCAACTGCTTTTCCAAATTTGCCGATGTATGATGTTCTATTTGCAATATCTGTTCAGTAGTATTCGTAATTTTAAACCGCTCATCTATCCGATACCCGACTATCCAACAAATCTCCCCGCCCGACACCAATATCGGTACATTTTCCTTTTCAAATTGTGATAATTTATGATTCGTAAAAAAATCACTCACCAATTGATGTTGACCATTCATACCAAGCGGCTGAAACACATCACCTTGCTGCCAATACCTTAATTGAAGCGGGAAAACCAGTTTATCTGTATCGAGAAACGCTACATTCGACGAATTGTTCAGTGTAAAATTTTCTTTTTTTATAAATTTAAAATGAAATAAATTATTATTAAATATAATTTCTTCATCATCATTTTTTATAAATAAAAAATTTATTTTACTGTCGTCTTTTTTTCGGATAATGAGAAAGTCTCTGTCGCGTAGTGCTTCGTGTGTAGCAGAGCTATATCGCGCTCCGGGCTGCCCATCTAATGCAGTAAAAATCTGCGAAGTTTGCGCTTGATGAAAACCGAAATCGCGTAGCAATTCGTAGAGTACCGTAGCGGCGGCAGGGTAGGAGAGGAGACCTTTGATGTCAATATGATATTCATTATTTTTTTCTAAAAAAACGGCTTCTTTAATCCCTTGAATCGCAAAATCATACAAGGCTTCCACATCCTTAAACCGTTCAATATTTTGCTGAAAAGTAGCTTCCAAAGACGGATTAATTTCCTTCAAAATTGGCACAACTTTCAAGCGGATTTTATTACGAGCATACTTGGTTTCGGCGTTGGAAGCATCCTCTCGGTAGGCGAGTTTGTGTTGTTTGGCGTAGTCAAGAATCTCCTCTTTTGTCGCAAACAACAAAGGTCGGATAATACGCTCGCGCTGCACAGGTATGCCATGCAAACCGCGTATGCCTGTACTGCGTGTGAGTTGGTACAGCACCGTCTCTAGGGCATCATTGGCATGGTGAGCAGTAGCCATACAAGTATAGCCTTCACGCTCCATAATCTCCGCAAACCACGCATAGCGCAAATCCCGCGCTGCGACTTGTACCGATACGCCGCGTTCCTTTGCTACTTGCGCTGTCTCGAAGCGTGTTGTATAGCATTTTACATCATATTTTACAGCCAAATTCGTCACAAATTTCTCGTCCTCATTCGACATTTTCCCGCGAAGCAAAAAATTACAATGTGCCACCCCAAACCGCTTACCCAAACGAGAAAACAGGTCGCACAACACCACCGAATCCACACCGCCGCTGACGGCGAGCAAAGGCATGTCCTCGTCGCGGATAAGTTGGTGTTGAGTAATATATTGTAAAAAAACATCTATCATAACAAAACCAGTACGGGCTGCTTTAGCTGCCCAAAAAGGTAGGCAAGACCTTTTTTTGTATATTTCTAAGGCAGCTAAAGCAGCCTGTACTAGGCGTATTTATAGTATGAATATTCCCAATCTTCAGAATGTGTAACCAATCCTGCTTTAACCGGATTTTGTAAAATATAATGAGCAATATTATCCCATTCGCGTTCATCTCGGACAAAATGATCATAGCTGTCTTTTTGCCAAAATGAGCCACTACGCCCAATGGCACGATTGGCGTAGAAACTCGTATTGCCTTTAAATAATCGGAGTATTTCATCAAGTTGGGTGTAATGTTCGTCGAGGTTGAGTTCATCAATAATGATGTCAGTGCGGTGAAGTTGTATGGAAGTGTCTGCCAGAAAATGAATGTGGTTGGGCATGATACAATAGGCTTGCAAATCGAAATACTGCCCGTTCATAGCTTCTAATTTATTGACAACGACATCTGCTACTTCGGAGCGAGAGAGATAGCATTCACCATAAGGTTTGCTATCTAATTGGTGGTCATACTTACCGAAGTAGCGTTTTTGTGCTTCATAAATTAATTGTTTGGCATTTGTGGGATTTGTTTTTTGGATGTGTATTTTTTCTTGTTCAAATGCTTGTTGGAGGTCCTTGATGACATAACGTGGCAAGGCATCAGCAAGGTTGATAGTGATGAAAAAGGTTGCTCCAACGGGTCGAATGTGGGGTAGTCGATTTTGTTGTACGATTTTTACTTTTTTCATGTTTTTGGATTTGGTATGATAGGGAAAGGTCTGCGACCTTTAAGGCAGCTAAAGCAGCCTGTACTAGGCTGTAGTACGGGCTGCTTTAGCTGCCCAAAGGTAATACTATTTTATCAAAGTCAACTCACCCGAATAGGGTAGAGTAGTACCATCAACAAAGCGGACTTCGATATAATAAATGTAAATGCCCGGATTGAGGGCTTGTCCTTTAGATGTGCCGTTCCAGCCGTTTTCGGGAGTATTGGGCGCAGTATTTTGATTTTCAAAAACGACTTCTCCCCAACGGTCAAATATACGAAAAATCTGAATGTCTTGAACGGAGCTATTGCCATGTACCATAAAGACATCGTTGATATTATCGTCATTGGGCGTGAAGGCATTGGGGATAAAAACAGGGTGCTTTCTATCCACAAAAATGGTGACACTTGCTTCAGCAGTACATCCATTGGTATTGATAACTTGTACAGTGTAAGCGGTCTGATGACTTGGCATAACGACAGGATTTGCACAATCATTACAACTCATACTACCTGTTGATGACCAACTGTATGACACGCTATCCGGCTGATTGACGGCTGTTTGTAAAACTATCGAATCACCAAAATTAATATTTGTATTTTCAATAAGATTAATAACTAATTCGGGGGGGGCGTTGATAGTAGCGGCCTCAACTTGCAGACAGCCCGTAGCATCTTGAATATGTATATCGTAAGTACCCGCTGCCAGTCCGAATAATTCGGGATTCGGCGTGTAAGTTTCACCATTAAGCGAGTAGGAAAAAGGAGGTGTGCCATTCAAAGGAGTTAAGCTGATTGTACCGTCATTCTCCCCGTAGCAAGTGGCATCTGTGGTGACAATACGAACTTCGATTTCTGATGACGATGGAATACTGACGCTTGATTCTACCATACAATCATTAGCATCCGTAATGCTAATGCTGTGTGTACCCGATGTCAACATATTCGCCGTAGGCGTATTTTCACTATTATCCCATAAAAAAGTATAAGGCATGACACCACCGGAAACCACTGCGGTAGCTCGTCCGTTATCTGTACTTTCACAAGATGTACCAACGGTGTCAATAATGGATAGCGTCAATGCTTCAGGTTCAATAATAATGCTAGTAGCTTGTATGATACAATCGGCGGCATCGGTGATAGTGACTTGATAGGTGCCTGCGCCAAGTCCGTCGGGGTTTTGTGTATCGGGAGCATTATCCCAATCAAAGGTATAAGGTGTAGTGCCGCCTTCCACTGTCAGGCTAATGCCGCCTGTATCACCAAAGCAAGCAAGTGTATCAGCAATGGCCGTAGCATTCAGAGTAGCATCTGTATCGACAAGGGCTTGGGCGGTTTCGGTACAGCCATTCGCATCGGTGACGGTAACGGTATATGTACCTGCCAAAAGACCGGAAGGTGCAGCTACATCGTCGGCACCATCCCAATCGTAGGCGTATGCACCCGTACCACCCGTAGCAGTGACACTGACGCTGCCCGAAGCATTATCATCACAAGTCACTTGGCTACCCATAGTAGTCAGCATAAGCGCATCAGGGCTGCCAATAAGTATAGATTCGCCGATGACACAATCCTCTGCATCCGTGACCGTTAGGTTATATGTTCCTGCACTTAGGTTCGCTTGATTCGCCGAGTCGGGCAATGCGCTATCCCATGTATAAGTGAAGGGGGCTGTACCTGTATTTAGGGTGATGTCTATTGTACCGTCATTTCCACCAAAACAAGATACATCATTCGCCATGACAGACAGCGACAAGTTACCGGAAGTTATTATTTCCGCACTAGCGGTATTTTGACAACCGTTGACATCCGTTACGGTGACGCTGTACATTCCGGTACTCAAACCCGTAGGGTCTTCCGTACCGTCGAGTGCGTCATCATTCCAATCATACATATAAGGTGCCATACCACCTGCGACTTCCACATCAATCATTCCGCTGCCGGCACCACAGCTGAGGTTGGATGCTGTAGCCGTCAAACCCAATTCACCGACAGTAATCTGTACGGTATCCATAATTTCACAACCTTCGGGCGTAATGGCAGTGACGGTATAAGTGGTCGTAGTAGTTGGTGATGCAAGCGGATTCGGAATATTCGGGTCGCTTAATCCATCGCTAGGCGACCACGAAAAATTTATATTGAGCGCATCTTCCGGTTCGCAGATGGTGAAGCGGGTATTGGGTCGCCTGTCAGAGACATCTTCTGCATCAATAAAACAACCTATATCATTATCTTTACTACCGTATAATACAGAATTATAAGGAGTTATAGTATAAAAAACATGGTCAAACGCACTCCACACATTATTATCAAAACAAATTTCAACAAGAAGATTGGAGCTGCCATCCCATTGATAAGGCGTGTCCAAAATATAAGTATTCCAACCTGTCTGTGGACTTATGGTATCGCTATATACTTCTTCTAATGATGTAATAAAATCGTCGCTGTTTTGAAAAGTAAAGACATCGGTACAGCCCATTTTAATTGTAAAACCATTGTATGGCAACCAACTATTGACAAGAGCAACTTCAAGGGCAAATTCAGTAATCAAACCCTCAGATAAGCCTTCGGCATTGAGGTCGGCGGCGGTATAAAGGTACTGTGTACGACCATCGTGAAAATAACCTAAAAAGGGTGTGCCACTCTCGTCATCTACATTGGTTGGTCCGGTGGAATCCAAGCCTGTACCCAAAGTAAAGGTACTTGGTGTATCAGCACAATTAAGAGGAAGTGCAGTACATTCATCTGTCGAAAACGGTACGCTTGGTATGTATGCAGCTTCCAATGCTACGGTTTGACCTGTGCACACCGTCATGTCGGGCGAGACTTGAAGTGTGCCTTCTGTTTGGATATTTACTTCGTCCGTTACCATACACACGCCATCATTATAGGTGACGGTATAAGTAATGGTATTATCAATCGTCGCTATGGGATTTTTTATATTAGGATTATTTAAACCTGTAATGGGCGACCAAGTATAAGTGCCGCTTGTCAGGCTACCGACTTGGTTGGCATCAAGTTGTATAGACTCGCTGATGCCGGGACAAATCAAGGTATCCGCGGCGGTGATTTGTACACCCGGAACAAATATTTCATAGCCAAAAACCTGAAAACCGACAATCGGACAGGCATCATCCTCAATAATCGTCGCAAAACTATGATTGCCCACATCTTCGGAAGTTGTTGCCCAAGAAAACGAAGCCGTAACAGGATTAGTACCACTCACACTCAAAGAGGCTTCGGGGATAGACGTGGCGAGATTGTCGATGACGGTGAGCATATCGCCAACATCCTGGTCGGCTACCGTAATATCAAATGACAGGGTATTCCCTGCACAGACTTGAAAGGTGGTGCCGTCAAATTGTCCACCGATGATATTGGTGGGTACATCGGGCGTAGGTACATTATTCATACAGCTAATCACCACCACCTGCATATCGCGAATGGTCGAACCAATAAGTTGTCCGTTGCGATATTCTTTGACTAAAACAGCGACAATACCAATCTGAATATTATTGGGTGTAAATTCCATTTGACCGGAAGTATTATCAAAAAATACATTATTGGGCGGTGTGGTGGTAATCGGGTAAGTGGGGTCCAAGCCTGTGACATAAGGTACAGGGTCATTGGGTGCATTCAAGGGGTCAATGAGGGTGTACACCAGCGAATCTCCTTCCACATCATATACACCATGATTATAATTAAAAGGTTGGTCGGCACAGATATACGGTACAGGCGGCGTGGTGAATACAGGCGAATTATTGCAAGATACACTCAAATTATTCAATAAAGATTCTACATATAACTCATAATCGGAAGGATTGACAGAGTTGGTAATCGCTGCATTCCGGCAGCACAAGGAGTAGCTGAGTATCCAATCTTTACATTGTTGCGGAAAAGTATATGTTCCGGTATAAGTATATTGTTCCACGCCTTGCAAAGGACCGCCATTGCACGTGCTGTTTGCCAGTTCGCCTTCACAAATCGGAGAAATTTCGGTTGCGAATGTACCGTCAGGATTGGCAACGGGCGTGAGTGAAATGATGGTTTCGAGACCGCAAGTGGCAGATATAATACGAATCTCAGGCAAATCTATACCGCCGATTCCGGGGGCATCGGTACTGCTGAAACAGTCGCGATAAAAGGTTAGGGTGATTTCATAAGTGTTGTTGCCTACGCAGGTATAGGTGAGATCGGCACCTACCGAGTGTGAGGCATTGGTGGTGTGGATAGTGAGTAATAATGTAATAAGCATCAGACAAATACATCTGATGTTTTGGTATAAATGACTCATATTTAATAATTTGGGTGTAATAGTGTTGAACTAAACATTGTTTTTTATTTTAATTAAATTAAAATTATATAATTTATTTTTAATTAAAAAAAATATTATTAAAAAATAATTTTATAAATATAGTAAAATTTATTTTAATAAAAATAATATAATAAATATTTTGTATTTTTAATAAAAAAATAGGGATGCTTAAATTTCGCAGAAAAGTTTTGACACTTTTTTGACTTCATTTTAAAATAAAAACAATATTTAAGCACTCCGTTTACTAATTGGACTTTGGACAAAATGGGAATTAGGAAATTAGGATCTTCGGTTTAAAACCGTAATTCATTGATAATCAATTAAATAAGTTTTATTAATGAAATAAAACATGCAATTAATTATTTTTTGTAAAAATCTAAAAAAGAAGGGATTACCTAATTTCCTAATTCCCCAATTTCCTTTGTCCAAAGTCTAAATCTAAAGTGTCAAGCACTTTTCTAAACATGCCCGTTTTTTTTAAAAAATCACAGATAGTTAGCTGATTAAGACACGAAAATACACAATAAGCCCGAATCAATATTATAATTCAATTGATTGCAAAAAACTATGAACGATGAACCGACAACTATGAACTGATAGTCACACCGAAACGGCGGCTTTGATATGCGGATGCGGGTCGTAATTCAGCAATTCAAAATCTTCATATTTGAAATCGAAGATAGAGCTTACATTTGGATTGAGTTTCATGGTAGGCAAAGGACGTGGAGAACGGCTTAATTGCAGTTTGGCTTGGTCGAGGTGATTGAGGTACAGATGCACATCCCCGAAAGTATGGATAAACTCGCCGGGCTGTAGCCGACAGACTTGAGCAATCATCAGGGTCAGCAAGGCGTAGGAAGCGATATTGAACGGCACGCCCAGAAAGGTATCGGCACTCCGCTGATAGAGTTGGCACGACAGCTTGCCTTCCGATACATAAAACTGAAACAAACAATGACAAGGCGGCAATGCCATGCGCTCAATCACGCCCGGATTCCATGCACATACGAGATGGCGGCGACTGTTCGGATTATTTTGTATCTGATGAATAACATTACTGAGTTGGTCAATCGTCTGCCCGTCAGCGGTTTTCCAATGTCGCCATTGCTCGCCGTAAACGGGTCCGAGATTGCCGTTTTCATCTGCCCATTCATCCCATATCCGCACCTTATTGTCTTTGAGGTATTGAATATTGGTATCGCCTTTTATAAACCATAATAATTCATATATAATAGACCGCAAATGCAACTTTTTGGTGGTCAAAACCGGAAAACCCTCGCTCAAATCAAAGCGCATCTGATAGCCGAATGTACCGATAGTTCCCGTACCGGTGCGGTCGTCGCGTGTTGTGCCGTTGTCCAGAATGTGTTGAAGCAGGTCGAGGTATTGTTTCATACGTACAATGAGTGAATGAGTGAATTTTGAATGTGTGAATGTATTTGAGTGAATGAGTGGATTTTTAATATATTTATCAATTTGTCAGCCTGATTGACTGATATACCGATAAATGGTTCTTTCCAAATCTAGCTGTAAAGGTAAGTTGTTTTTTTGAAAAAGCTATGTTTAAACCATTATCCATTTTAGGTAGGATTGCCCCGTAGCGTAATGCCTCCGGCTTGCGCCCACGTACTACACGAGCTAATGCGGACGCAAGCCGGAGGCGTTACGCTACGTTATTTTAGGCAGGAGATAATGATTAACGGTTAATGATTAACTTGATAATGTCATGTTCGATTTTTATTTAATGTATTCAGTGTCTATACCTGAATTTGGGCTAAAACTCGTCTGACATTTTCAAAATTCACCGATGAACTCATATTTTTTCGGCAAAGTTTAAATGTCTGACGAGTTTTAGCCCAAATTCGGAAAAAATATCCCATTTCAAGCATGAACACATTTTTATTTTTAAAACATGACATTCTCAAGTTAATAAATGTATAAATGAAATAATAATTTAATGTATTTTTATTAAAATAATTTTATATATTTAAAAATCAATCATTCATTGTTAAACATTAATCATTATAAAATTGTATTTTTGTGTATCAGCAAATCAAAATACAGTCATGGAAGCAATTAAAAAAAAGTCATATTATACCATAGAAGAATACCTTTCTATCGAAAAGGACGCTCATTATAAAAGTGAATATTATAATGGTGCAATCGTGACTATGACAGGTGGTTTGCCTGTGAACAGTGAAATCGGTGTCAACACCACATGGGCACTCAAAGCGGCTTTGCGGGGTAAAAATTGTACGACCTATAATAGCGATTTGAAGATTCAGGCGGGCAAAGTATTTGTCTATGCCGATGCCTCTGTGGTCTGTGGCGAATTGGAATATTATAAAGACCACAAAGATATTGTCACCAATCCGGTTTTGATTGTAGAAGTCCTCTCTCCCTCCACTTCCGGCTACAATAAATCCGGTAAATTTATGAGATACCGACAGATAGTGACTTTTCAAGAGTACGTCTTGATTCAATCGACTTATCCTGAAATTCATGTGTACCGTCGGCAGGCGGATAATACATGGTCATTGAAACCTTATACAGACTTGGAAAATGACATGATTCAACTGACTTCAATTGATGTGGAAATTCCTATGTCGGCATTTTATGATGAGGTCGAATTTACTGAAACATAGTGATAATGCTTAACGATTAATGATGAACGATTAATGCTTAACGGTTAATGATTAATAAATGTATAAATGAAGTAATGATTTAATATAATCTCGTTTACCTAAGCGATTATTTTTAAATTTTAATAAAATAAAAATATATAAAATTAAATTTTTACAGAGACGTAAAACGATTTTATAAACCGTAATTCACGTTAGAATATCATCTATTTGCGTGACGATTTACAAAACCGTTTTACGTTCACTACATTTTAAAAATAAAATAATGTATTCAAAAAAAGGCTTAGGTAAACGACATTATGATTCAATGTATTTTCATTAAAATAATTTATATATTACAACCATTAACCATTAAAAAAATTAATCATTAATAATTAAGCATTAATCATTAAAAAAGCCCACCTTTGCAGCCGATATGACAGAACATAAGATGACTTTCAGAGATATTGGGCTAAATGAACAGATTTTGAGTGCCGTAGAAGCACTTGGTTTTGAGCATCCTACGCCTATACAAGAAGAGACCATTCCGCATTTACTGACTTCCAATCAAGATATTATCGCTTTGGCACAGACAGGAACGGGTAAGACCGCTGCTTTTGGTTTGCCCGCCATACACATGACAGATGTGGACGAGCGAAGCCCACAGACGCTCGTGCTTTGCCCTACGCGCGAGTTGTGTATGCAGATTGCGAAGGATATGAAGGACTATGGCAAATTTGTCAAAGGACTCAATATCGTAGCAGTATATGGTGGTTCGAGTATTGACAGGCAGATAAAAGCATTGAAAAAAGGAGCGCATATCGTGGTTGGTACGCCGGGCAGAACGAAGGACTTGATACACCGCAAAAAGCTGAAATTGGAGAACGTTGGTCGCGTGATACTCGACGAGGCAGACGAAATGCTGACCATGGGATTTAAGGAAGATTTGTCGGCGATATTAGGCGAAACCCCCGAAGACAAACAGACGCTTTTGTTCTCCGCTACCATGTCGAAAGACATTACTTCTGTCACTAAAAAATATATGACCGACCCCTTGCGACTGTCCGTTGCGGCAATCAATGTGGGTGCAGCAAATGTAGAACACATCTACTATATGGTGCCGGCGCGAGACCGCTATCAGGTACTTCGCCGCATTGCCGACAGTACGCCGGATATTTACGGAATTGTCTTTTGTCGCACCCGCCGCGAGACGATGGAAGTTGCCAACAAACTGATGCAAGACGGCTACAACGCCGATGCCATACATGGCGAACTTTCGCAAGCCCAACGCGATGATGTCATGGGCAAATTCAGGAAGCGACACATACAAATGCTCGTCGCCACCGACGTAGCCGCCCGCGGCTTGGATGTGGACGATATCACCCACGTTGTCAATTACAACCTGCCCGACAAAGCCGAGATTTATACGCACCGTAGCGGCAGAACGGGCAGAGCCGGAAAAAGCGGTATTTCTGTTGCCATTATCCATACACGCGAGACGCGGAGAGTGCGCGATATTGAGCGGGTATCCGGTGTTCAATTTACGAAAGCCCTTGTGCCTACGGGCGAAGAAATCTGTACCAACCAACTCTATGCACTCATCGACAAAATCGTAAAAGTAAAAATTAACGGTCCACAAATCGAACCTTTTTTACCTGCCATTTACGAACAATTAGAGGGTTTGAGCCGCGAAGATTTGATACAACATTTCGTCTCCGCTGAGTTCAATCGCTTTCTATCGCATTACAAAAATGCCAGAGACCTCAACGTAAGCGGCAGCATCAGAGACGGTAAAAAACGCGACGATAAAATAGACAAACGCAGTCGGTCAGATAGACGAAAAACGCCATTTGCAAGGCTGTTCATCAATGTCGGTAAGAAAAACGACCTCAATCCCGGACGCTTAATCGGCGTCATCAACGAAGCACTTGATTCGGGCAATGCCGTCATCGGCGAGATAGAAATCCTCAAAAAGTTTTCCTTCTTTGAAATAGAAGAACAAGCTGCCATGCCACTCATCAAAGCACTAAAAGGACAGGAATTTGAAGGCATCCCACTATCTGTCGAAATTACCGCCAAGAAAAAACCGCAACGCAAATGGGAGTTTGAAAGGAAAAAAGATTTTAAACGTAAAAAGAAGGGCAAAGGTAGGAGAGGAGAGAGTCGGCACCGGACGAAGAAGTGGTGATTTTTTTTAATGTAAAATGTAAAATAATAAATGTAAAATGTAAAATAATAAATGTAAAATATAAAAGTGTCGATAGAATGTAAAATAAATATATTTTAAAATAATTTTATTTGTATTTTGTTGAATGAAAAAATGTTAAAATTTAAAATTAAATCAAAAAAGTAAGTAATTTCGTTTACTAAACTTTTCGAGTTTAGTAAACGTAAGTATATCATCAAAATTTGTAATTGACTAAATATCAGCACCTTACTTACGTTTACTAAACTCTTTGAAGTTTAGTAAACGAGATTTCAAATATTTTTTTATTTTAAATAAAAATTAAAAAATATAAATTATTTAAAAATTTATACATTTTTTTAAAATAAATACACTTCACGTACTACCGATACTTTTACATTTTAAATTTATTATTTTACATTTTACATTTCCAAAAAGCCTAATGTAATGACAACAAAAACCACCATACTTGCCATAGAATCCTCTTGCGATGACACCTCTGCGGCGGTCATTCGCGACGGGGAGATATTGTCTAATCGGGTAGCCACACAGGAAATGCACCGACAGTACGGCGGCGTAGTGCCGGAGGTAGCTTCGCGGGCGCATCAGGTGAGTATCGTTCCGGTGGTAGATACGGCTTTGAAGGAAGCGGGCGTTTCTAAAAACGAGTTGTCGGCGGTTGCTTTTACGCGCGGTCCGGGCTTGATGGGTTCGCTCTTGGTGGGCGTGTCATTTGCTAAGGCAATGGCATTGAGTTTGGAGATTCCGATGATTGAGGTCAACCACATGCAGGCGCACGTCTTGGCACATTTTATTGATGCGCCGCGTCCTGCCTTTCCGTTTTTGTGCCTTACGGTATCGGGCGGACACACGCAAATCGTTCGCATCAATGCGCCACTTGATATGCAGGTCATCGGCACTACACTCGACGACGCTGCCGGAGAAGCCTTCGACAAAACCGGAAAATTATTGGGCTTGGATTATCCCGCCGGACCGATTATCGACAAATTGGCACGCGAAGGCGAAGCCCGATTTGACTTCCCCGAACCCAATATTCCCGAATTGGATTTTAGCTTCAGCGGACTGAAAACCTCCATTTTTTATTTTTTAAAAAGAAACAAAAAACGCGAACCCGATTTTATTGACAATAACATCAATGACATTTGTGCGTCTGTACAAACACGCATTATTTCTATCCTGATGAATAAACTCCTCAAAGCTGCCAAACAAACAGGCATCCAAGAAATCGCAATTGCCGGAGGTGTTTCTGCCAACTCCGGGCTTCGTGCCGCCCTCGAATCCTACGGCAAACAACACAAATGGAATACCTACATTCCCAAGTTCGAATACTGCACCGATAATGCCGCAATGATTGCCATGACCGCCCACTTCAAATACCAAGACCAACAATTCGTCGGACAAGATATTACGCCTTTGGCGAGGTATAAGTTTTAGAGTAGCGAGTGGTGAGTAGCGAGTAGCGAGTTACGAGTGGTGAGTTACGAGTAGTGAGTTGACGAATTAACGAATCACGAATTAACGAGGTCTTTTTTTTATTTTAAAAACGTCTTTGCTTGGCTTCCTGCCAAGATACTCTTTTCAGTATTTCAAATCAATTGATACGACATTAGTGCCTTATCGTTTTCAGGTACTCATATCTGTTTTTCACTCCATTGCTAAATATGTGGATAGTTGAAGGTTGCCCTTAGCGTAAATGTTTTGGGCTTGCGTTATAATAGTCGTCTGACGAATCCTTTTGCTAAAAAGCGAAGATCTTATCAGATAGCCAATGCCTTCTATAACAACATTCGTCTGACGACTATATCACATAAAAAGTTTGGGGGCTACATTCAACTTGAATTAAATTTTTAAATAAAAAAAATACATTAAAATTACATTTGTCAACCATTATGGCAAGTCTTTTGTTACAAATACCTGCGCCTTATAAATATAAAAGGCTACTCGTCCAAGTCTGAAAAATCTATAGTAAGACTTGGACTATGAACTATAAACTAAATATATGAGAAAAGTATTCATCTTTGCTTTGCTTTTTGCGACCTCACAAATTCAGGCTAAAGTATCTACTTTAGTACAAGGTACTGTCACTAATCCGCAAGTGCGGACTTTGGATTTGACCTTTTATGCTGACTTGGTGAGTTTAAAAAACGTTTACTTATCCGTACCAATCAGCACTGCCGGAACATTTACGATTCCGCTTTACCTCGAAGAACCTAAAACCCTGACAATCAGGTGTGGAGACCGCACCGAGCAGGTATATCTTGAACCCGGAAATCGCTTGGAAATGTTCTTCGATGGACTAGATGCCACAATTCCCGCCCTGTATCTTGGCGATGGTGCTATTCACAACGATTACCTGAGCAAAGCCAATCATCAACTCCAAAAATATACGGATACCGACATCAATAATCAAATACAAGCCCTCACATCAAGTGAGTTTAAAATATGGATAGACGAACTACGCATCAAAAAACAAATGGTGCATGATGCCTATCCTTACAAAGCCGCTTTTAGTCCTCAATTTAAAGCCTATACGCAGGCTGATATTCAACATTGGTGGGCGGTACAATTGGTGAAATATGCCAAAACCCGTATTCATCTGGAACAAGATGCTACACAGTTTTTTACTTTTTTGAATGGTATGACGGTGCAGGACGATGATGCTTTGTGCAATGTCAATTACGCAAATTTTATCAAGGAATATACCAACATTCAAAATCGCCTGACCCGAATATGGCGTGGTACTGACTACTATTTTTCGGGCAAATCACTCACTTATCTCAAGGCTGTTAATCTCCATCAACTCATTGGTAATAAACAACATAATACCTATCAAAATGATATTGTGCGTTTTGTACGCGAATGTCCGTACAACGAATATCGCGCAGCGATTGAGGAAGCTTATGCTGATGCCGGACAACTACATTCAGGCGAGTATGCGCCCGAAGCTCAACTTCTGGACGTGGATAATTATATTATCAGATTGAGTAATTTTAGAGGCAAGGTGGTGTATCTGGATTTTTGGGCGAGTTGGTGCGTGGTATGTCGGCACGAAATGGATTATAGTAAGCAACTTGACGCACAATTTGATGATAATGAAGTGGTTTTTCTTTACGTATCGCTCGACGAAGACCGCGAAAAATGGGTACGTGCGCTCAATGGCAAGCAGATTGACCGCTCGAAGCATTTGTACGCCAGAGGTGGCTTCGATTCCGAGATTGCTAAGGAGTATGGTGTCAAAGCCTTGCCCGCTTATTTCCTGATTGACCAAAACGGTAAAATCGTTCAAAGTCCTGCCCAACGACCTACCAAACCTCAAGCCGCCGAAGATATTCGGGCTTTGTTGACGAATTATCGGTGATTTATTTTACAGAGTTTATGAAGTTTATAGAGTTTATTAGTTTTGCCTGCGGCAAATTTTTTCTTATGCTGATGAACTAATCACTCTATAAACTTTATAAACTGATAAACCACCCACCCATGCACTACAATTTCAAACGTGACCTACAAGACGGGCAACTTGCAGAGCGCGAAGCGATAGAGCGATTGCAAGTACATTTTCCTGAGATTTCCGATTTCAAACAATCAACTACGAAGGGCTATGATATTGAGGCAATATTGGATGGTCAGCGCATTACATTTGAAGTGAAGAATGACCTGATGGCACACAAAACGGGCAATGTGGCGATAGAATATGAATGTAGAGGTCAGTCGTCTGGATTGGCAACCAGCACTGCCGATTACTGGATTTATAAATTTGACAATACGTTTTTTCTTTTTAAAACTGTATTGCTCAGACAATATCTTTTTGAGGATAAATTATACTTTCGTGAAGTGACAGGTGGCGATCCGGGAAGTTATACGAAGATGTATTTGGTGAAGGTCGTGGAATTTAGAAAATGGGGAATGGAGTTGGCTTAATCAACTTCAACTTCAAGAGCAACTTCAACTTCAAGAGCAACCTCAACTTCAACCTCAAGAGCAATTTCAACCTCGAGAGCAATCGCAAATTCAATTTCAAATTAAAAAAAGTAACGCCATTCTATCAGGGATTATAAAGATAGAATGACGCTGACTTATGTTGTTTTTGGAGTTAGTCCATTTGGAGTTATCAATAGCCTTTTGATGTCTTGGTTACAGCACTGTTGGTGTCCGTATTATTGAGGTGTGCCTGATGAATATCCGTTGTTTCTTTCCCAGAGTATTTTATCACCTCCGTTTATGTCGGCATCGAGGTTGAAGTCACTATTCGAGTATATACCGAAATTGCCGTTTCCACTGAGCCATATTGCTTTATCGAGTCCGTTGATGTCGTAGTCATTATTTACATCACCTGCATAGAGTGCCTGTACGCCATTGGCGATTTGTTTTTGGGCTGCGCCAAGTCCCATGTAGGCATCGGTGGTCCGAAAATCCATGTCTATCACATTGTCGTTTACTTGAACAGCAGTAGCGGACATGATAGGAAGGTGATTGCGATGTTTGATATATATATAATAACTATTATCAGATACATCGGGAAAGAATAAGGGAGAGCTACCGTCAATGTCCGCCACCTTGCCACCGGCGAGTAGCAGCCCTACCCTTGTTGATGAAACTTTGTTGTAGTCGTTCCGGTCTCTTAATTCGACAAGTACCCAGTCCACTACATGTCCTTTATCAAATATCACTAAATCGGATCTTTCCTTGTCATAATAGTTTGTTGCTACATTATAAGGTTGTTGCAGTGGAAGTACGGATTGTTGGTGGAGGTCGGTGGTCATGCTTTGGTGGTCACTCTTCAAAGCACCTTCTAAGAATAATCCGAGATTGAGTTGTACACCTGTACCACCGATGTTGATACTTTCTATTGTGCTACATCCGTTTCCATCGGTGACGGTAAGGAAATAAATACCTGCGTCGAGATTTTGTATGGATGATGTGGTACTTCCGTTGCTCCAGTTGTAGGTGTAATTGCCGTCACCACCATAAGCGTAAGCGGTAATGCTACCGTCATTCTGTCTTGTACTTGTAGGTGTGCTAATTGTTTGTAACCAAACACCACTTCCGGGTTCTATTTCTACTCTGCCTGTTTTCTCCAATCCTGCCGCATCAGTAACAGTAAATTCGTGACTTCCTACGGACAAGTTGGTAGCAAGTTCGCCGATTTGTCCATCACTCCATTCATACATAAAAGGTGCTGTACCACTCAATACCTGTACACGCGCATCTGCCAGTCCGTAACAATCCGACAAATTAACATGCGTGACAAGAGCTAATGAATTATTATTGACAAAGTCAGTACCTACTTCAGCATCTTCATCATAAAATAAGCTGATAATTTGTTCGCCAATATCGACAAGATTTCCACTTGCATCACCGATGATATTTTTTTCGAGGATAATTTGTCCGGCTGTGGACTGTGGACCTTCTTCGCCATGACTATAAAATTCATCTTCGACTAATAATGTACCTATATCACCAATATCAATAGAACTATTGCCATCGGTCAAGGTGATAGCAAACTCTATTTGTCCTCCAAAGTCACGCTGGACAGCTACAAAATCTGTATTTTCTATACCCAATAAAGAGTTGGAGAAATCCATAGTTGCTTTATTGCCCATCGCGCTGTAATCATAAGAACCAACAAAGCTATAAATAGGCTTATTATTCGGATTTTCTAATTGTAGATTTACTGAAATAATGTCTCTATCCTCATCATCTGTTTGAATAAGGACTTCCGGTATAATGGTAAAATCAGAGGATTCAGGATAAGTATTTGTATTAATGAGTGCATGTACTTTACCGTAATTTTCATCAATGGCTGCGGGGTCATTAAGGTCAATCATGCCATTTCCGTCACCATCAATGTGGTTATAATTTGTACCGTCAGATAAACTACCTGACCATGCCGGAGCGGGTTGAGGTATCCATTCTAAGGAAGCATTGGGGCGCATACCACCTGTTTCGCCGAAGGCTATACCAAGCGGAATCAAATCATAAGCATTCACAGTACCGTTATTATCAAAATCGCCGGGCCAAACACAGCCTGTTCCTAAAGTGACTTGTATAGTATCTATACCTACTGTGCCGCAAGAATCTAGTACGCTCAATACATAATTACCGGGCATAGTCACCATAATAGCTTGTGTGTTACCAACTATTGAACCATTTAAATCCCAAAAATAGGCAGCCATATCGGGTACATTGGCTATGAGTTCGACGGCATCATCACAAACGGAAATATCGGGACCGAAATAGAGGTCTGATGCAGAGGGAGTAACATTGAAGGTTTGACTATACTGGTCGGTACAAGCATTGCCTGTTACGGTAAGGGTAACGGTGTAAGTTCCATAACTGGAAAAAGTATAAATCAGGTCTTGGTCGGTAGAAACATCTGTTCCATTGACCTTCCATATATGTGCAGATGAGCCTGTGGAGGTATTGGTAAATGTATAAGTAGAACCGGTGCATTTAGCTCCTGATTCGGATAAGAAACCGGCTTGTGCATCGCAATTGACGAAAGCTTGCACTCGTTTGCTATTCAATATTAAATTTTGTCCAATATTATCACCGTTGTTTCTCGTATTTTTTACGGTAAAAAAAGATTTAAATTCTGAGTTCGGTGTAAACGGTCATGGGGATATTTAAGAGTTGTAAAATTTTCCAGTGTACTGGTTCAAAGCGATGTAACTCAGATTTGATGATATTTC
>CALIZI010000196.1 GCA_938028705.1 uncultured Saprospiraceae bacterium
ATGTAGGAAATCAGGTGGAATACAGGTTGATTTTTATTTTAAAGTGGGATAAAATAGTGATAATCAATCCTATAAGGTTTTCGAAAACCTTATAGGATTTGGGCTTGCTTCACATTCCACCTGATTTCCTACATCAGCCAACTCATTAACTTTATAAACTCTATCAACTTTATAAACCAATTCATTTATGAAATATATATGCCAATGCTGCGGAGAACTGCACGACACCTGGCCCTCCATAGCCTTTAAAGTGCCAAATAATTATCTCCAGTTGAGTGCTACGGAGAAAAAAAATATAGCGGAAATCAGCTCTGATTTTTGCGTTATCAGGTATGAAGACCAAACGGATTATTTTATCAGAACCACACTCACACAAAAGGTCATTGATAATTGCACTGATCTGGATTACGGAATTTGGGTGTCGTTAAGTGAAAAAAGTTTTTATGATTACAGAGAAAATTTTCATAATGACGATCATATCACTTCCTATTTCGGTTGGTTGTGTAGTTTCATTCCCGGCTATCCGAGTACCTTAAATATTCCTACCACCGTACAGACCAAATCAGACAACCAAAGACCGGAGGTATTTCCGCGCGAAAGTCATAATCATCCGTTTGTCAAAGATTATTACAGCGGTATATCGGTCACAGAAGCAGAAAGGCGAGTAGATGAAATGATGCGCCATACGGGGTATTATAACTAATAATGTAGATAAAAGGAGGGAACGATATTTAGGATATTTTATCAGTTGGTTAAGAGTTTTCGGGCAGACACTAAACAATTGACCAACCGCCATCCACCATCAAATTATGCCCTGTAATGTAAGCCGCTGCATCCGAAAGCAAAAAGGAAACTGCCGGAGCAATATCTTCAGGTTTGCCCATGCGTTTTAGCGGGACTTTATGCTCGTAATTTTTGACAAATGCTTCGGCTTGGTGATTAAATATGCCGCCGGGCGATACGCAATTGACACGAATCCGGTGCGGTCCGTAATACGCCGCGAGGTAGCGTGTAAAGTTGATGACTCCGCCTTTGATAGCGGCATAGGCGGCAGGCGAAGTGAGGTCTGTGCCGTCATAAACCGTAAAGTCATTGCCCTGCACACCGTATATCGAAGCGATGTTGACAATCGCGCCGCGTGTGCCTTGCGCCTTCATGGTTTCGAGTACCAATTGGCTAATTTCAAACACACTATTCATTTGATAATCAACATTTTGTCGCCAACTTTCCAAGCTCACATCTTCAAATTTATTGCCCCAATCTGAGGTGCGCGGATAGGCATTATTCACCAAGCCATCTATGCGTCCGTAGTGGTCAATGATGCGCTGAATCGTAGATTTGATAGAAGCGGAATCGGTAATATCCAAACGCAAATTATGTTGCTTGATATTATCTTCAATCGTAATATCTCCATTGATAGCTGTGCCTTTGTTTTGTCGGATATTGTCCAACATCGCACGTCCAAGCAAGCCACTACCGCCTGTCACCAATATTATTTTTTCTTGTAAATCACTCATCGTTCAAAAAGTATGTCACGCAGAGAACGCAGAGGTCTGATAATTAATTCTCTGCGAACTCTGCGTTCTCTGCGTGACACAGAATATTGAATAGTCTCTTATTTTATAAATCACTCATCGTTCAAACACATTTTTAAGACCTCAACGGATTCCGAAAAATCATTCATCGGCTTGTTTTTTTGTATTATACAATTTATAAAATACTTCATTTGAGCCGAATAAGTATCCAAAATAGTTTGTTGGGTGGTAAAAATAAGATTTTGATTGAAATATACTTTTCCTTTTTCAATTTCTATGAATAGAGTTCCTTCATCACACACAATTTCACAGTACCGTTTGCGGTCTTTTCTATAATAATTTAAAATAACAGAAGCTGTAAATTTTTCGTATAAAAAAATATAATTCGCGTAATCTACTGCGGAAATCTTCAAAGAAGATCTACTTCTCAAAATGCTATATTTTTGTTTTGGCGTACCAAAAAACCAATACAAATAATCAATTTCGTGGATAAAATCGAGGTGAATCCCGCCACCCATTTCTTTATTTGCGCTGTAAATTTCACGAAAATTTTGCTGCGGTCTCCAATCCGGCATATACGAACCACCATAAATATTGACCTCATTGATACGCAGATTTTTTTCTTGTAAATAGGTTTTGGTAAATTTTAAAACTTCCAAAAAACGAAGATTACAAGCTACATAAGTTGTTAGATTTTTTTCAGCTAATTCTTCTGCAATTCTTTGACCCTCATGTAGATACATCACAGAAGGTTTTTCTATGAAAATGGGTTTACCAAAATCAATGAGCGTTTTAATCGTCTTAGAATGTAAAGAAGTTGGATTAGAAACGATAAAAAAATCAGGCGCGGTAGTCAGCGTATCAAGGCTAAAAATATTGGTCACATTCGGATATTCAGCCGCCGAATTGCTGCTCCGCAAGGCGTATATCTCAAAACGCTGCTCCAACTGCATCAAGGCATTGACATGTTTTTTGCCGATGCTGCCCAAACCGATAATAAGCACTTTCAAAACGTCCATTTTCCGCTATTAATCAGGTATTCCAAATACTCAAAATCATCCAAACTATCCACATCAAAACACAGGTGCGGAATCTCATAAATCATCGTCCGGTCATTGAGTGAGCCATTATAATTGCCTTCAAAATACTTTCTTTTGAAAATATAAAATGACGAATTCATATCATAGACTTTCGGGGCTTGCTGCCGCGAATAAAATGGCACATCCGGTTTTTTCGACACGCCATAATACCCGTTTTCTTGCTGTTCCAACATATTAAAATACGGATTTCTATGAGCAGCATTGACCGTCACAAGGTTGATAGCTTCGTCGTCATTTTCAATGACTTTTATCGCATGATTCAAGTCTTCCACCGTCCGCAGAGGAGAGGTCACATCCAAGTCTATCAGCAAATCAAAACGTAGATCATGCCGTTTTTCTTCGTACAATAAAACATCATTCAAGGCAGGTGTTTTGCTGATGCTATCCGTCGCAAAACTTGGCGGACGCAAGTAGTCCGTTTGCAATCCGTGTTGGGCAGCGATAGCTCTAATTTCCTCACTATCAGTGCTTAATGTCATTGCGGCTTTCCCCACATAAGCCTCTACAAACTTGGCTGCCGTCACGATAGAATAGGCTATCAAAGGTTTTTCGGCGATGATTTTCACGTTCTTTCCGGGCAAACCTTTGGAGCCGCCTCTCGCACATATTGTTAGTAAAATATTCGTCATTTTTTATCCTTTCATTAATTCTCTCACCTTAAATACGCCTTTCAAAGCCCGACACACATCTTCTTGCTGCACCTCCGTCAAGCCTACCGACGAAGGCAAACTCAAACCTTGACGCGAGATATAATCGGTATTCGGATATTCACCTTTGGCAAAATTTACATAAGGCGGCATGACGTGTAAAGGAAAAAAAACAGGTCGTGCTTCAATGCCGTTTTGCAATAATTTTTTAATAATTTCATCGCGGCTGAGGTTCGTTTTTTTATCATTGACCAATAAAGTATATAACCAATATGTATTCCGCACTTCACTCGAATTTGGCGGCAAAATCAATTCCTCTACATCCGCCAACAAGTCATTATACACCTTTCCTATCGTACATTTTTTATGCAAAATATCATCAATGCGTTCCATCTGTGCCACACCGATAGCCGCCTGCAAATTGGTCATTCGATAATTATAACCCACGTAATTGTGCCAATATTTTTTCGTTTTCGACATCCCGTGGTCACGCAATACGGCAGCATGTTCGTAGTGTTTTTTATCTTTAAAAAATATCATTCCGCCCTCGCCCGTTGTGACCGTTTTATTTCCGAAAAAACTAAAAGTAGCCGCATCGCCGAAGGTCGCTGTCAATTGTCCGTTTAATGTTGTGCCGAGTCCTTCCGCATTATCTTCGATGACCAATAAATTAAATTCCTTTGCAATCGCCTGAATATCAATCATATCGCAAGGATAACCATACAAATGTACCGGCATAATCGCCTTAGTATGCGGCGTAATTGCTGCCCGAATTGCCTCTGTTGAAATTGACCAAGTATCGTCCACATCCACAATCACAGGTGTCGCTCCGGCATAAATAATCGAATTAATCGAAGCGGCAAAAGTCAGGTCAGGCACAATCACCTCATCGCCTTCGCCCACGCCGAGTGCATCGAGCGCGAGGTGCAAAGCTACCGTGCCATTGCTCACCGCGAGTGCATGAGGCATCCCATGAAATTCGCCCATCATTCGTTCAAAATCGCGCACAAAACGCCCTTGCGAAGAAATCCAATTCGTGCGGACACACTCGCTCACGTAGGCGAGTTCGTTGCCACCAAGTAGCGGCTCCATAATCGGGATGCGTCGGGTGCGGGTACGCGAGGCAAAATCCACGACTTTTCCCGCCTCATCCAACAAGGGAATGTGCCGGATGCGGTCAGAAAGTAGTCCATTAATTTGTTCAGGCGTAGCCGTCATGGGAAGGCTCGTAAATTGGCTTTGCATCACTTCTGCAATAGGCGTTTTGAGGTCTTTTCCATGATTGATAAACGCCCTGCGAATGTCTCCATCTGTCAGTAAACCAAGGACTTGTGCATCTTCATTCACTACGAATCCTGTGCCTTGTGCATTGGCATCAATGATGGTAAGAGCATCGCGGATATTCCCTTCGACGGGAATGAGCATATCTTTTAATTCCGGCATTTATTATGAGTTGCGAGTAGCGACTACGAGTAGCGAGTTGTCTTTGTTTGAAAACTCGCTACTTGTAACTCGCTACTCAATAAACAAGTTTAATTGTTGTTGAATTTCACCTGCGGTCAAATCTTTTACTTCGAGTACGTGCGTAAGTTCACCATAATTTTTGAGATAATCAAAAAACCAGTATTCGGGCGTGATTTTTTCGTTGGAATCCAATAAGCCGTCATTATCGCTGTGATGAATCCCTTTGATGTGCGGTTGGAGGATTGTCATAGCTTCATTTAAATTGAAATTCAACGTATTAGAAGAAACTTTGAGGTGCGCCGTATCCAGTAAAATTCCCAATCTTGGATCTGATATATCGCTCATCAAACGCGCCATTTCGGGTGCATCACCGCAAAAGAGCGGATTTTTATTTTCATACACATTCATAGCCGCAACTACATTATTTTCAATCAAAAAATCAGTCGCCAATTCGTCTGCCGTTTTCAATATTTCCTGTACCGATTGTAAAAATAATTGCCAATGTATTTCTCTTTCATAAGGAACATTTACGCGGAGTTGCTTGCCGAGTTCGTCAGGATTCGGATCGATACAGAAGCCCGCATGTGCCGCATAAAAGGGCGCATTCGCCTGTGCAGAAAGCCGCAATCCAAGCCGACAATGCTCAATAGACCGCTTACGAATATCCTCATTTTTACTCGCCAAATTCAATACAAAAGGCACCGCCGGGGCAGGAAAATAATTATGCGGCATCCGCTTCAACGCACAGCCTTCATATACCTCCACCATATCCGCCCGATACGCCAAGCCGGAACTAAATTCCAAAGCCCAATCCTCTGATTCACAAATATTTATGGCTTCCTCAATCGGCTTGCCGCGAAATGCCATTGTACTGATATAAAAGGTCATTTTTTGTGTTGTGGTATTGTAGTGTCGTGGTGTCGTAGTGTTGCAAAATTTTACACGAAAATACTACAACACTACGACACCACAACACTACAACACACATTCCATTAAAATATATTTTTCTGTTTTTTTGATAATGTTGAAACCGAATTTTTTGTACAAATATTGCGCGGGGATATTATCGGTATCGACGGAAAGTTGAATGGCAGGGAGTTTTAGTTCTTTTGCTTTATCCATCAAGTGTTGCATCATTTTTTTGCCGAGTCCTTGTCCGGTTTGTCCTTCTATCACCGCAATGCCGAGCCATACCGTTTCGGCTTCTTTATCTAAATGTCCGTAGCAAAGGGCTTGTTTTTTATTTAAAATTAAATAGGTACACAAATGATTTTCGATAATGGATAAAGGGCGTTTATCAAAATATCGAAATCCGGCGAGGGATGTACCTGCATTTTCCAAAAATAATTGGAGTAGTGCGGTATCATCCGTTTGAATTTCGACCAATTTATATGTGTTTTTTTCTTGTGAATGTTTCAACTAAATTAATTTTGAACGTAAAACGATTTTGCAAATCGTAAATGTAGCGCGATACTTCCAGTTCGCGCCGCGTTAGTTTAGTCCTTATTTGCATGTGAACGAGCTGGAAGCATCGTTCTACGGTCACGCGAACTGGAAGTATCGCGCTACCTTACCAATTAATCGCATCAAATGGAATCGGGGTATCGGCGGGGATGTCTTTGCGAACTGTTTTACCCAAAATTTGATGCAACATACTTGGAGAAATACCCGTTGCCGGACGTTTATATCCCAAGTCTTTTTCCTCAATAATCGTACCCGCCGCAAGCGGACGATGTGCAATGATGCTACGGCGCATCCCCTGTGTATTGGCGACTTCGGTAGCCGTTGGATTTTTGACCGGACTGCCAAGTGAGGCTTCGATGCTACGGATGCCTTCTACGAGTTGGGTAAATGCCTGTGGGTCAAGCGAACTTGAATGGTCGGGACCCTCCATTTTGGTGTCGAGTGTAAAGTGTTTTTCGATAAGACAAGCCCCCAAAGCCACCGCCGCATAACAGGCGTAATTGCTTGGCACGTGGTCGGAATATCCAATCTGAATATGGAGCGATTGCTGCATGGCAGACATAGCGCGAATGTTGGCATCTTGGAGCGAAGATGGGTAATTGGTGGTGCATTGAAGGAGTATAATCTCTTGATTATCAACGTTTCTAATGGCTTGTACGCCTTCATACACCTCTGCGAGCGTAGCCATGCCGGAGGAGATAATCATGGGTTTGCCTTTACGAGCTACATACTCCAAAAATGGTGTTTCGACCAACTGCCCGGAAGCTATTTTGAAGGCATCGACACCCAAATCTGCCAACAAATCTGCGTCTTCTTTATTATAAGGTGTGGAGAGAAATTGGATGTCGAGTTCGCGGCAGTACGCCATGATTTTTTGCCAATCTTCGGTTTGGAGTTCGAGTTTTTTGAGCATGTCAAATTGCGATTCGCCGGGGTCGGTCACTTGCAATTGGTAATTGGCTTTGGGGGCTTCGGGCGTGACGATTTGTGCGGCTTTGAAGGTTTGGAATTTGACGCAATCGGCACCTGTTTTTTTAGCTTCACGCACCAATTCGAGGGCTAAATCAAGGCTGCCGTTATGGTTGACTCCCGCTTCAGCAATGATATAAACAGGATGCCCCTGACCAATCGGACGATTTTGGATGAATATTGTCTGCATGTACTACTGTATTCTTTATCCGTTATTTGTTGCTTGATGATTGGGTGTATTTGTAAAAAATCAAAAATAGATATATATGGGCGTTTAGACAATATTTTGAAGCATTAATTGTATTATATTTGTACAAAATTTGGATGAAAAAAAAGAAACATATCAGCGAAAAAAATTATAACGATTTGTCGGAAGTCTATTTTTCAATACTTCAATTTGGTTTCAACGGTTATCTGGAAATAACATCAAAAAGTGTACGAAATCAGTTCTCGGCGAGTCGTGCATGGCAACGGTTAGTCAATATTATCGGACGAATAATTGCCTTACCAATTCGGGCAGTCTATTATCCGTTTAAATTTCGTAAACATCTCAATTACAATACATTACAAAACAAGCCTTGGTTACTTATAACGAGCAATAACAACCGCTCGGTTTTGAAAATTTTGAAAGAGCGCATACCCGAATCCGTTTATTTGACTTACGAAGCGGCTGTTTCCGATTCGGATGATATTGTGCCATTGACGCACTTGCGGATTTGGTCGCGTTTATATCGTTTTCCTTTTATATATTATCAATTTAAAAAAAAATACGGTAAAAAAGCATGGTGGTATACGGATTATGTTTTTAAGGCAGTGGGGCAGTATGAAGCGTGTCGGCATTTTATCCAAAAACACCGCCCTGCGTATATCGTTTTTGCCAATGACCATAGCATTTTTCCACGTGCTATGTTACTGGCTGCCAAGTCATTAAATGTACCAACGATTTATATTCAACATGCAAGCGTGACACCGTATTTTCCGCCTTTGGATTTTGATTTGAGCCTACTCGAAGGGCAGGCAACGCTTGACAGATACGCACAAAACGGCGAAGTAAAAGGTGAAGTGCGCTTCATAGGAATGCCCAAATTTGACCCTTATGTATCGCTCCGCAACACACAAACACAGGTGCAACGTGTGGGAATTTGTTGTAATAAATTGGATGAAACGGCAGATGTAGAAGTATTGGTCGCCTACCTCAAATCGCAACTGCCGCAACTGACCTTCACCTTCCGTCCGCACCCTGCAGATGAACGTAACTTTTCGATGCCCGAAGGTGTTTTACATTCAACGAAAGCCGAAAAAGCCTTTGATTTTTTGCAACAGCAAGACCTTATTATAGCAGGCAATACTTCTATTCACCTCGAAGCTGTATTGCTCAATGTGCTTAGTGTCTATTACGAATTTAGTGACTATTCTGCTGACATCAGCGATATGTACGGCTACTGCAAAAACGGCTTAACAGAACGTGCCGACACACGCGAACAGCTTTTGCAAATCATTGAAAATCAAATAAATAATAAAGAAAAAGATATATTCAAAAAAGCGACTTACTACAACCACACCGCAGGTACGGCACAGGAAGGCAGCAGCAGTGAACTCGCTGTACAGTATATCAGACAATTTGTAAACAAGCAACCATAAGTAGTGTACTCATTTATAGTTGATGATCGGTTGTAAATTTCGGACTTAAGTAGTTGGACAAAAATAAACTAACAACATTTTGAACCACTAAGTACACAAAAAACACTAAATCGAACTAACGAAAAAGAACACAAAACCTCATAATCAACATATTATAAAATTATTTAGTGACCTCTGCGTTAATTCGACCTTCGTGTTTTTTGTGTACTTAGTGGTTCAATATTTTTGTCGCACTACTTACTACACTGTTAATTAAATTTCTTTACAAATTTAAATAAATGGTATCATGTAAATAGCACAAGGTAATAAAAAGAAAAAAATATTCGGTGAATAGTTAAATATTGGGAAAAAATATTTATTTTTTGGGGTAAACTAACGATACAACTTGAATATCCACAAATACATATCAAAATTAAAGGA
>CALIZI010000197.1 GCA_938028705.1 uncultured Saprospiraceae bacterium
CACAAGTATATCTGACCGACCTCAAAGAAAAACAACTCAAAATCATACAGCTAATGGGGCATAAACCCAGCATATACAAGGACTTACCACAGAAAATCAAATTATTTTTTTCTAGTACCAAAATCCCCGAAATGTAAGTTATTAAAACAAAAACATCCGATTATTTATAGGCGAATTTTAAAAGTCGTCAAATCGGTAGCTCCGTTTATTGAGGATTTTATATTGGAAATCAATGGTTTATCTCAAAATGGTAATGAAATCGCCTTGCGTTGGATAGAAAAAACCGATCCCGAATCCAATTTTTCTGCACATCAATTTTCGGACGGCACACTTCGGTTTATCGCCTTGACTACCGCTTTATTGCATCCCCAACCGCCCTCAATTATCATTATAGATGAACCGGAATTGGGCTTACATCCTTTTGCTATTTCCAAATTGGCAGGGCTGATAAAAATCGCCTCCACCAAAGCTCAAATTATCATTTCCACCCAATCTGTCAACCTTGTTGATTGCTTTGACCCGGACGATATTATCACCGTAGATAGAGAACGTATATCGCAACAATCGGTGTTCAAAAGATTGGAAATCAAGCAACTCGCCGCTTGGTTGGAAGACCACGATTTAGGCGAACTTTGGCAAAGAGACATTATTCATTCCGCCCAACCATACATCAGATGAAACTATTGATTATTCTATGTGAAGGGCAAACCGAGCAAGAATTTTGTAACGATGTCCTTTCTTCGCATTTTTTGCAATACGATATTTTGCTGCAAGCACCCACCATAAAAAAGTCGAGAGGGGGGACTAGTCGCATGGGAGGTATTGAAAAGGCAAATCATCGGGCATTTTGGCGGAAATGGAGTTGTGACTACCTTTATTGATTTTTACGGAATTAAAGATGTACACAATTTCCCCAAATGGAATGATGCAAAAAAAATAGTCGATAAGAATGATAGAATGGACTTTTTAGAGAAAGCCATGCTCGAAGATTTTGAGGATAAATATCGTCACAAAATTATTCCTTATTTACAATTACACGAATTTGAAGGCTTACTTTTCAATAATATTGAAGTGTTTGAAAATCAATTTAGACCAAGCGAATTTAAAGACAAACAAGGTCTTATAGATACGATAAATAACAACCCTAATCCCGAATTGATAAATGACAATCCGGCAACCGCCCCTTCCAAAAGACTGGATGATTACATTTTTACTTACAATCAAAGTAAAGTTGTTTTCGGAAGCATTTTGGCAGAAGATATAGGCTTGGAAAATATCAGAGCGAAATGCCCGCGATTTAATGCGTGGGTGAGTAGGTTGGAGAACATAGCGTAATGCGCCTGTACCGACAAATGACGGTATCTCGCTTGCTCTACGCTACGTGTGGTGTGTGGACGCAAGCCGGAGGCGTTACGCTACGTTTGTTTTGCGTCCCGCTTCAATCATTTTAATAGCTTCATGTACCCACTAATATTCTTGATTATCAATATTTTACGAATTTTAAATTAACTTGACGATACAATGTGTTCGCCAAATTGGGTATTCAGTGTTTTTTGATTATTAATAAAATTAAATTGCAATTTGTATTTAATTAAAAATAAATTATTTACAAAAATAAAAATAAATAAACTATTCACGTTCAATTTGTAATTTTTAATTTGGCGAACACATTGACGATAGTATATTTTAAAAAATAACAATGTATTTGTGTTTAGGATGAAATATTTTTTCCGAATTTGGGCTAAAACTCGTCAGACATTTAAACTTTGTCGGTAAATATGATATCATCGGTGGTTTTTGAAAATGTCAGACGAGTTTTAGCCCAAATTCAAGCCCAATGCCGTCTATTATTGAATAAAAATTTAAAATGATCATGGGTACAAAAACGAATCGCACCCCACATACTTCATATTGTGTAAATTCATATTTTATATTTAAAATTAATTAATGAAATGAAAGCACATTCCACAAATTATTACAATACACTCGTAGAAATTGCCGAAGATTGCCCCATCGATAAAGGTGAGATGCCTCCCGTCAAAGGAGAGAAAAAAACAGTCGCCAATCTGCAATTTGAAATGCTGTACGAGCATCCGTATCAATATACTTCTGACGAGGTGCTGTTTGGTGTATTTGCCATTAGAAAGGCATTTGAAGAAGGAGAAATGGACGAACAAAGAGCGGAATATTTTTCAAAAGGACAGCCTTGTTTTCGCGCTTCTCCATTGACAAAAAGATACGGTTGGGGCATTCACAGTAATGAAGAAGGGAAAATTGCTATGTATGGTGCAGAAACCGATGAATACAAAAAATTGCTTGCCGATGATGCTGTTAAGAAAGTAAAAGCCATGCGGACTAAAAGGAGATAATTGAGCGTCAAAATGAATTTTGAAGTAATATACTTGCTCATCTGTACTATAAGGTGAAAGTCGTTATTATAATGTAAAATGTAAAATGTAAAATAATAAATGTAAAATGTAAAAGTGTATAACGTAAATGTTCTTTAACAATAAGTTGATTTTCAAATTTTTAAACATATAGCAATTTAAAAATAAATAACTTCATGTCCTATCGACACTTTTACATTTTACATTTTGTGTTTTACATTTTACATTTTGTGTTTTACATTTTACATTTTTCACCGCTTAATACATATGAGCGAATATACTTCTACACTCGATATTCCTTGTTCGATATTCGATATTCAAAAAATAATATTTATGTTATCTGAAAAATTTATAAAAACTTATGAGTCTGCCTTAGCCACACAGGATTGGGCGATGGTTGAGCCATTAATTGCTGACAAAGCAAGTGTGACTTTTTCTAACGGAACTGTTCACGTTGGGAAGGCTAAAATACAAGCTGCTTTTGAACATAATTTTTCAATGATTAAAAGTGAGAAATACTCTATCGACAATATTGTATGGCTGACAAAGAAGGCAGAATATGCAGTCTATTTATTTGAATACAATTGGGCTGGCATCATAAACAATACATCCGTTTCGGGAAGTGGAATTGGTACTTCGGTCATTATAAAGGAAGCGGGAAAGTGGAAGTTATTGACCGAACATTTGGGAAGAAAACCGGATAAATTATAAAATTAGTAGTCATTCAATTTGGGTTAATATTCTGTAATTTTATCGAATTGCATATTTTTTATTCCTAATGAGTTATTTGAACAAATAATATTTTATACCTTTATTTTTCGTAAAATGTAAATTTCAATTTTCACCGCTCTACATTGAAATTTGCAATTTGTTTTTGGAATTTAAATACGAACTATGACTACTGGAATTTCAACTATTGACCTCACTATCATTGTTTTATACTTTATGATGATATTGGGTATTGGCTTTGTGATAGCGCGAAGAACGAAAACGAGTGATGACCTGTTTTTGGGCGGACGTACCTTTGGTTGGGTATTGATAGGACTGTCTTTATTTGCTTCTAATATATCAAGTGCGACGATTATCGGCTTATCAGGCGCGGCATATACGACAGGAATTGTGAACTCGGTGTATGAGTGGCTCTCGGCACTGCCTTTGATTGTGGCGGCTTTGATTTTTGTGCCTTTGTATCTGCGCTCACGCATTACGACGATACCCGAATTTCTGGAAAAACGCTTCGACAGACGCTCGCAGGTTTTCTTTTCCGTAGTGACAATTGTGATGAGTATTGTGGTCGAAATGGCGGGTGGATTATACGCCGGAGCTATTGTGATGCAAGCCTTTTTCCCGAATCTCGAACTGTGGCATGTGACGCTGCCGCTGGCAATAGTGGCGGGCGTTTATACGGCTTTCGGCGGACTGCGGGCGGTGGTTATTACGGATGCTATTCAAGCGGTAATCCTGATTATCGGCTGTACGGTATTGACTTGGATGCTGTTTGCAAAATTGGATTTTTCATGGGCAAATGTAGTCGCTAATGTGCCGGAAGGTCACTTTTCTGTTGTGCGTCCTATTGATGATACTACGCTGCCTTGGCCCGGTCTGATATTGGGTGTGCCTTTTTTGGGTTTTTGGTATTGGTCCACCAATCAATACATCGTGCAGCGTGTCTTGGGTGCGCGAGATGTGCGTCAGGCGCGTTGGGGCGTGATGTTGGCGGGTTTGCTCAAAATCGTTCCGCTGTTTATCATGGTCATTCCCGGTGCTATGGCGATTAGTATTTTGCCGGATTTACCCAATGGCGATGCAGTATTTCCAAGAGCGGTTATCGAAATATTACCTGTCGGGATGATTGGTATTGTGCTGGCGGGTTTGCTTTCTGCGATTATGTCGAGTGTGGATTCTACGCTCAACTCTGCTTCTACCTTATTGGTTGTTGATTTCGTCAAACCAAATAAGCCGAATATTACCGATTCGGAGATTACACGTTATGGACGGACGACCACATTGATACTCATGATTGTAGCTGCACTGTGGGCTCCGATGATTGCCAATTTTCAGGGTTTGTGGGATTATTTGCAGGAGATGTTTTCTATAGTCGTGCCACCGATTGTCGTGATATTCTTGGTTGGTGTATTTTATAAAAGAGGTAATGGTGATGGAGCATTTTGGACTTTGGTGATTGGTACGCTGTTGGGCATTCTGCTGTTTGTTGCAGGAAAATTAGGATTATCAGATATACATTACACCATCAGAGTCGGTATTATGGTGGGTGTGAGTACTTTGGTTTTCATTATTGTGAGTGCCATGACCGCAGCACCCGACCAAGCAAAAGTTGAAGCCTATACTTTCCGTCGCGATTTATTGTCAGATGGTATGGAAGGCTTGCCTTGGTATTTGGATTATCGTTTTCATTCCTTGTTGTTGATGATTATAATGGGCTATATTTTGTATGTATTTTGGTAATAATGTTTTAATGTGATAATGATGAAATGCGATAATCGAAAAACATTATAACATTGAGTCTACATTAAGAATAAGAAAAAACAATTTTAATGAAATTTAATTTCGCATTATATTAAAATTTAATTTTTAATTATTTAAAAAATATTAATTATTTACTTTTTTTCTTATTACAATTTTTTAATATAAAAATAAAATTTTAACTTTTTTGAATTTCTATACTTTCCAATGTGGACTCAACATTAACGCATTTCAGCATTATCGCATTAGAAACATTCACTCATTATAATCGTTTTACCACAAAAAAAAACCGCCCCACAATTACTTGAATTGAGAGCGGTCCACACTATGAGAACACCATCTTTATTCCGGCGAACCGGAACTTTAATTTTTTTATTTTCTGCGGTTACTTTCTAATTTGCATATATCGTGCCAACTTTTTTTTCTGGTCTCCAATACAGCAACACATACTATTAACCATATACCATGCCAAAAATTGTATTCAAGGTGCGATTTTTTTAAAAAAATATGCCTGCAACACAAGTGTTACAGGCATATTTTTGTTTTAAAGTATTGATAATCAATACAATACATTTTTTTAGCAAAAAAACATTTTATTCGATGCCAAAAGCATTTTGTACATTATTCATAAGGTCAGTGGCGGCTTCAGGATTGTTGCTTGGGCGTGAAAATAAATTGTTGGCGAGGTCATAATTGGTAAAAAACTTGGCTACATCAAATTCAAGGTGTAGTTCATTATTTTCTTTATCAATGCTTTGGTCGGCATTGAGTTCTATGCGTTTGAGGTTGTCATTAAAGCCGCAATGTATAGACATGGATTCTGTGTCTATATCAAAAGTACCGTCTGCATTGGTATCTACTGCACCTTCAATGACTAAGAATTTGTAGCCGGCTGTCCAGCTCCAATGTTGGATATTCGGACTATCGGCAGAGAGCGGATTATCAGAAGGCAGCAAGGCAGGGTCGGCATTATTTAAGGCTTCGGGAACGCCTATGTTGAATGCTACTTTGGAGAGTGTACCCACAAGGGCTTCACCCGCTGTCTGGTCGCCCGATGTTTCGGTTACGATAAATTGCTTGTCAAAAGTTTGCGGTGCATCGTCAATCGTCACTTCCAATTCGGTCATGTAAAAACGAATTTGGTCAATACGCACATCCAATCCATTAATCATATATGTGTTGCCATATACAAAAGCATCGCCGCTTAGATTTGGATGAAAATGAAAATTAATATTTGGATATTCACAAACATCTGCACTTTCTTCGGCATCAGCATCAAAATTGAGGGCACCCATATCGGTACAGCCTTCCTTGTCACCACAACTTGCCAATACCAAAAGCATTGAAAGAGAACATAGTAGAATAATAATTTTTTTAGAATACATCATTTTATGTTATTATTTAAAAATTAAAATAGGTCGCAAAGATAATGAGTTCATCCGGTATTGCAGTTTTAGAATTGTTAATGCTTTGTCATTTAACGAATTTAATGCGCGATTCGTTGATGGGGTGAAAAATTTATAGGCTTGAATTTATATTTCAATTACAACAAAATACTATATAAAATATTTGATAATAAATATTTTAACTTGACAATGTCATGTTCGATTTTTATTTAATGTATTTGGCATTTTTGCTCTTGAATTTGGGTTAAAACTCGTCTGACATTTAAATTTTGTCGGAAAATAGATATCATCGGTGAATTTTGAAAATGTCAGACGAGTTTTAACCCAAATTCGGAAAAATATCCCATCCTAAATACAAATATATTATTATCAAGTTAATTTAAAATTCGTAAAATATTTATAATCAAGAATATTAGTGGGTACAAAAACGAATTACATTAGGATAGAAGAGTTCTTCCCTACGTAAAGCTAATGACTCCATAAACTTTATAAACTCCATAAACTCAAACCAACTCCTGTGCCCATTTATCCCGCGCATCAGGCACTTGCCACACCGAACCGCTGTTTTCTATACTCGTAAACATGGGAGTCCAATCGCCGGGTCCGGCAGCAAGGTCTAGGATTTCGTGGCGGCGCAATTGGAGGATAATGTCCAGCGGATTTATCATTACGGGGCAGGCTTCTACGCAGGCATTACAGGTCGTGCAGGCGTGAATTTCTTCATTGGAAATATAATCAAATAAGGATTTGCCGTCATCAAAATTATCTTTGTTCAGCGCAGTTGCGCCTTCTTTTTTATCTGCTGCAATAACTTCTAAATTATTGGTATCCAAGTGTTTACCGATTTCTTCGGCACGGTCTCGCACATCCATCATAACCTTGCGGGGCGAGAGTTTTTTGCCTGTAATATTGGCAGGACATACCGATGTACAGCGTCCGCACTCGGTACAAGTGTAGGCATCCATCATGTTTTTCCACGTCAAATCAAAGACATCGCTTGCACCAAATTTGGGCATATCATTCGGGTCTCCGGCGGGTGCGGCTTCGCTTTCGGGTATCAAGCCCATCATGCTTTTGACCTCGTTCATAATCTCTGGCATATTGTCCATTTCACCGCGTGAGTTGAGTTTGGAAAAATACACATTCGGGAATGCCATAAAGATATGTAGGTGCTTGGAATAAGGCAGATAATTGATAAAACCAAAGACAACAATGATGTGCAACCACCAACCCGCACGCTCAATAAATTCGAGTGCGCCCACACTCATACCGCCAAACATCGCCGGTCCGAGCCACTGACTAATCGCAAAACCAAAGGAGCCTTGTCCGCTTGTACCTGCTGCGTGTGTATGTCCTGTATTGTAGAGGACTTCATCTGCGCCATTCATACTAAAAATACCAATCAATAAAAGTATCTCGGCGTAGAGTATCAAATTACCGTCGAGCTTGGGCCAACCGGTCATTTCATCCATCTGAAAACGAGGTACTTTGAGTAAATTTCGACGCACCAAAAAGACTAAGGTAGCTATAAAAGCACCCACTGATAGTATTTCAATAAAACTAATCAAACCCGTATAAATGCTACCCAAGAAAGGACGGAAAATACGGTGTTTACCGGAAAAGCCATCCACAAAAATCTCTATCAACTCTATTTGAGTAAATAAAAAAGCAACATATATAAACAAGTGCATCACAGCCGGAATGATACGTTTGAACATCTTTTTTTGTCCAAAGGCAATCAGTGCCACATTCTTCATACGTGCAACGCCATCACCTTTTATTTCGACATCTTTACCAAGTAATATGTTTCTACACAATTTTGAATATTTGCGAAAAGCAATACCAAAGGTCACTAATGTAAGGAGGATAAATACTATCTGACTCATATTATTAAATTAAAAACTCCAAGTATCAAATTCCAAAATAAGTATATTATTGAGATTTGGAATTTGGTGCTTGAAATTTGGAATTTACCAAAGGTAGCAAGATACTACACTCCTTTTAATCTATTTAATTTATCACCGATTTTTCTTTATTCAAACTTATTTTAAATTGAAAAAGTGGAAAAAGGAGGTATGAAAAATGTAAATTCGTGTAGTCAACTACACGTTTTTAGCTAAATTCATGTAGTTGACTACACGAATTTGTATAAAAAAATGTAGTTGACAATAAATTTTAGCTTTGTATTTATGTTTTTATCATTTAAATAAAGAGATTAAAAACCAATAAAATTAACAAACAAATCCCTGATTATGAACGTAAAACAACTTTTGCTGTTTGATAAGTCGGATATTTATCATTTAAATTAGAAAAATAATTAAATTTATATTATACAAAAATAATTTACTTACTCATTCAAAAAATCACTCATTAATTATGCGTATCAAAATTACCTTATACCTACTTTTTCTGACTTGCCTTACTTTTGCTCAAACCAATGCCCCTATCAATCTCGACCTTTTATTTGAATTACAACAACTCGAACAAAGCGGACAAACCGATAAGGTGTTGCATGTACTTGTAAAAGGCGACTTGGAGGTGATTGAAAACACCGTCAGGTCACTTGGCGGTACATACAAACATGGTCGAAAAGACATTGCATCGGTGGCGGTATCTGCTTCAGGTATTCGTAGGATGATGGAAAATCTCGACATCACACGTATCGAATATTATAAGGTAGAAGCCAAGCTCTTAGGTGATTTTATTCGCACCAACAACAACCTTGATTCGCTGCACAGCGGGCATGGCGATTTGCCGCAAGGTCTTGACGGAGAAGGCGTGTTGGTAGCGATCATGGATACGGGTATGGACTGGACACACCCCGACCTCCAAAACGCTGACGGCACAACCCGAATCAAATATATCTGGGACCAAATACACCCGCAAATCAATACACCCCAGTACGGCTATGGCTACGAGTGGGACGAGGCAGACATCAACAACGGCACAGTGCAACACGTTCCCTACGACCCGCCTATCGGACATGGCAACGGAACGGCAGGTGCGGCTTTGGGCAACGGCAATGCAGTTCCCGGTGAGTACATCGGTGCAGCACCCAAAGCGGACATCATTCACGTCAATCTGAACTTCAGTGGTCTGTTTACTAACTTTGTGGACGGCTTGGATTATGTATTCAAAAAAGCAGACGAGACGGGGCAGCCCTGCGTGGTCAATTCGAGTGTGGGCACATATCGCGGGTCACATGATACACGCGGACTGGAGACCCAGATGATAGAAAATATGCTCGATGAAAAACCCGGTCGCGTACTCGTACAAGCTGCCGGAAATGGCGCGACTATTCGACAACATCTTGGTTATGAAGTTACTACGGATACCGTTTTTTCATGGTTTCAAGTCAATGTTGGCAATTTGGGTTATGTATATTATGATTTGTATGCAGATAAAGTTGACTTCGATAATGTGTATTTTTCGTTGGGTGCGCGTAAGAAATCGGATTTTAGTTTGAGTGCGGTAAGTCCTTTTTTCAACCTTCAGGATGATTTTATAACCTTGCCTTTCACCGGAATGGACAGCATTTCTTATACCCTTCGTGATGATGTGACCAATGAGCTACTCGGCGAAATACAGGTTTTTGCCGAACTCAATCAAGGCGTTTATGATATGGCATATATTGTTTATACGGTCAATAACGATTATTACTGGGAGTTCTCCACTACGGGTAGCGGTAAATTTGATGTATGGAGCAATGGTTTCTTGATGGGAACTTCGAGTATCTTGCCACCGCATCTTGCCCCAAGTGAAAGTGAGTTTCCTGACATCGAAAAACATATTTTTGCTGATACATTAAAAACGATAGTTAGTGCTTGGAACTGTTCAGAAAAAGTCATTTCAGTTGCCAATTACTCCAATCGTACTTCTTGGGAGGGCTACGATAATATGACTTATTCACATCCGACTCCTGCTCAACATAAAATCCCTGCTTCAAGTATCGGACCTACCCGTACAGGCATACAAAAACCCGATATTGCAGCCTCGGGAGACTTCACTTTTGCCATGCAAGCTGTGGTAAGATTACAAGAATTGGCAACTTTACCCAACGAAGCCGACCGCTTGGCACCCGAAGGCTGGCATGCACGCTGGGCAGGTACATCCATTTCCGCCCCGATAGTAACGGGAACAGTGGCTTGTTACCTTCAGCAATTTCCCAATGCGACTTATGCAGAGGTCAAAGAGGGCATTCAAAATTCTGCCAAAGTGGATGAATACGTCCTTGCTCAATACGGTCCCGTTCCCAATGACGCATGGGGCTACGGCAAACTCGACGGCTTCAATTTTGTCAATAATGCAGTGCTTGCCATTGATGTAGAAAATCCGCTAACCTTGGATGTCGAATTGTATAATACACCTAATCCGTTTCGTGATGTTACTCGTATTTTTTATAATATAAATAATTTTAATAATAAAAATATAGAAATACGGATTACCGACCTCATGGGGCGTACCATTCACAGTTATTTTTCTGATAAAAAAACAGATTCTTTCCTTTTAGATACTAAAAAACTCCATGCAGGTACGTATTTTTACAGCCTAATGATGGACAACAACATCGTGCAAACCAAGAAAATGCTAATGGTTAATGATTAACCATTAATCATTCACCATTAATCATTAACCATTAACCATTAATCATGTTACTACTCGATACCGTTCAAATTCAACAAAAAACCGAGCGTTTGGCGATAGAGATATTGGAAGAAAACTACGGTGAAAAAGAGATTATCCTTGCGGGTATCAACACTACGGGAACGCGCTTTGCCCAACGCATTCAAGCGGCACTAAAAGGTTTGTGTAAAAGCAAAATTACGCTCACGACTATTCGGCTCAATCCTGCCGCACCTTTATCCGGCGATATTACGATTGATTTACCGGTCAAAAAACTACACAATAAAGTCGTATTGGTCATTGATGATGTAGCCAATACAGGCAGGACGCTTTATTATGCCATGAAACCCATCCTTGAAGTATTGCCCAAAAAAGTAGAAGTCGTTGTTTTGGTAGATAGAAAACATAAATCTTTTCCGGTCAAAACAGATTATGTAGGCATGAGTCTTGCCACCACGATGCAAGAAAATATCAAGGTGAAAATAGCCGAAGGTATGGAAGAAGCGGTGTATTTAGAGTAGAGAGTGTGGGAGTAAAGAGTGTGAGAGTGGAGAGTGTGAGAGTGTGAGAGTATAGAGTGAAGAGTGTGAGAGTATAGAGCATAATCGTAACTTTACACTCTTTACTCTCATACTCTCTACTCTGACACTCTCACAAACTACCACTCCGTAAATACACCGATAGCCAGCGAGGGCGAAGCGGGAACTTGATTGACGGCAAAAGCAGTAAGTGTAGTAGATGCCGTCAGCCCGATATTGTCATTGATATTATACAATAATTTGAGACCGAGTGATGCCCATTCTTGGTCATTGACATAAAAAACCGTTTGTATGTTATTGGGTGGGTCAATGCGCTCACCATTTTCAAAGGATTGAATAACATCAAAAAACAACATGACCCAAAACGATTCAAAAAGTTTGTAACCACCTTCCAAACCCAGATTCAGATAATTACTATAATCATTGGTGCGAATCCCGACACCGCCGTATCCGAAAACATAGCCTTTCCCGAATCCACCGCCGACACTTACAGTGGGCAGTATCGTCCATGCGTCATAACCTGTACGCAAGCCCGTTGCGTCATCGTATTTTCCGGTGGGCATTTCTACGGTGAGTTGTGCGGCAATATTCGGACCTTTATTATAAATATTTTGTCTGACAGCTAGCCGGATATTGCCAAGTGAGTTGAGATTACCCGCCTCATTAGTTGCCAAAGAATCCAAAAGGTCTTCGCCTGAGGTGAGGAATTTAATAGGTGCATCTAGCACCACCGTAGTACCTTCGATTATGCCGTATTCGAGGTAGGCTTGTGCCGCAGTTTCCGAATATTCGCGGCTTGAAGTATAATTGCCGGTCTCTTTAGCAAAAAAATCGCTGTATTTGGGAATTGTCAGGAGCGATAATTGTCCATAACCTGACCCCTTCTCTTGTGTCCATGGGCTTTGGGCATACAAAAAGTTGGCAGTCAGTAAAATACTGAAAATCAGCATACATTGTTTCATAATAAAAAATGTTAAATTGTTGTTTAAATGATATAAATTTCAGATGTTATATAAAGTTCCGTCTCTTTACTCTCCACTCTTATTCTCTCCACTCAATCATAAATACTTCACTATCTCGTCGGCTGATGCCCGATTTCTAAAATTAAGGTCAAATTGTGCGAATTTTATCACGCCGTCCTGACCAATAACGTAGGTTGCCGGAACGGGTAATTGTGCTTCGGTTTTACCATTATTAAAGGCAATATCAATATCGCGTTTTGCTCTGATTTTGTCCTGATAATCATCGGTCACTGAAAATAAACCTTTGTAATCACTAATCACACTCATATTGCTATCATGCAAAACAGTAAAATCAATACCTGTATCTTCGACTGTTTTGGCAATACTTTCGTTGGTCTCCGGCGTAATCGCAATCACCTTCGCGCCTTTAGCAGTAATCTTCGGTAAGTTTTCTTGAAAACCCGCCAAATAACGAGTACAAAGCGGACACCACTGACCGCGATAAAATATCAGGACAACAGGTTGCTTTTTCAGTTCTTCACTCAGTTGTACGGACTTACCATTGGGCGCATTGAGTTGAAAATCAGGAGCTTGCATACCTGCCTTCAAGCCTTGAGGTCTGCCTTTTTCGAGGTCATATCCCATACTTATCCACTTAGCATCAGCTTCGGCAGAGGTATTATTTGTTGTATTTGTTTGGGGGCTTTGTGGTGTCGAGTTAGCGGTTTTTGTAGTATTTTCGGAAGCATTGCAAGCAATAATCCCAATGATTATTACAAATAGTAAAATCTTTTTTTTCATGAAAAAATATATTTAAATATTTTAATTTTAAAAACAAATACAATTAAAAACTAATATTTTTTAATATTAATGTATTAGTGATTATTGAATTAGTTAATGTCGGCAGACAAACTAAGGTAAAGCATATAAATGTACATTTTTAGCAAATATACGACATTACATATCCAAACCCAAGTTGAATATGTAGTCCCCAAGTTTTTTAGGTGGTTTAGTTGTCAGACGAATGCTGTTTTAGAAGGCACCGATTATTTGATAAGATCTTCGCTTTTAGCAAAAGAATTCGTCTGACAACTCTCCCCGCTCTGATT
>CALIZI010000198.1 GCA_938028705.1 uncultured Saprospiraceae bacterium
CTGATAATCAATACTCTGCGTTCTCTGCGCTCTCCGCGTGCAATTATTTTTGAAAAGTCTTCAAATAGTTTTTAAGTCAACATTCAATATGTTGGTTATCAATACTTTAAATTTCATGCCCCCTAATTCTTTAGAATCAGGGTAATTGTGAGTTTGGGAGATACGCGAGTGCTGCGATTCAGACGAATCAACAATAAAGAGGATAAAATAGATTACGCCCTGCCGGGTGGTTCGTTGATTTATATGAATCAGGAAGTGCAGGGATTGTGGCAACATGCGATTCCTAAGAGTGGGTCGGAGTTGGGGCGGGTGAGTTTGACTTTTAGGAGGATAGTGTAACAACTTTAGGATAGATACTATGCTTCTAATACTTGCTGAGTAGCCTCATCAACACTGATATTTCCATATATTAAGTTCATAATAGAAGGTAAACACCTGTCCATAGTTACAATATTTCTCATGATGAGTTCTTCAATGAAACTTTCATTAATATTCAAATTTTGATATAAAACACTTGTCCTGTACCTTACTTCACCATTTGCTCTATCCATTTGAAAATTTCCAAAAAACAAACCACGATTTATGGCGTTCAACAAGTCTGTCATATCGCTTTTTTTCTCAGAAGGCACATTGACACCGCAAACAGAAAAGAAGACAAACAGGTTTTCATTTTCAACCAAATCTGCGATGCACTGAAAAGTACCGTTTTTACCACTGATACCAAAAAGCAAAACATTCTTATCATTCAACTGCGTAAACTGCCAATCCCGACGATTTAAAAAATCTTCAACTATATTGATTTGCATATAATTTTCTTGTTTTGTCAAATTTTTCATATAGATTAATAGGTCCGTTTTTAGTGTTTGTATAGCTATTATAGGATATAGAAGTTGGAATAATATAAACCGAAGTATTTGCTTTTACCCGATACGTTGACTCTTCCCATGAAATCTTATTAAAGACATCAACATTAGGTTTTTCTAATATCAATTTTGGAACATTAGCGTCATTTGAATATTCATTTGCCATTTTTTGTTTTGACAAAGATGCCATGATGACGACCTTGATTCTGTTGAGGGCAGGGCAATCTTCTGGTTCAAAAAAATTATCTTGATTCGGAAGGTAATCTTCGGGAATTTGTGTCAACTCAAGCGCATCATAATTATAAAATGCTTGATTTCGATAATCTATATCGGTATAGTAAGTGCTACTTTCAGCCCGATTATTAAAAAGGTCGAAATGTGATATTTTTTTATTTAAATATTGTAATAGGACTTTGGGTAAAACCCTGTAAATCAACCACTTGTTGTGCTTTTTATCCCTATCCACCCAATCAAATACATACAAGTGTCCGCTATTAAGTTCTTCAAATAAACTTAAAAGCGGTCCTTCAAAAAACGATATATCACCAATTCTTATAAAATTGGCAGTATTCAATTTGCGATTTCTGTTAATTGACAAATTCTTCATCATCTTTGAATATTTCAAATAAATCCTTCATGTTCTCCTGCAAATTAGCGTCTTCATATTCGTGAAATGTGAAATGACCGTAATTCTTTTCCTTAGGTGTATCAGCGATTCCGTCATCTTTATTCAACTCCAATAAGGCAACATAAGTTCCCTTATCTTCTTTGAAATGCTGTTTTTGATGCAATCTCATTCTCCTGAATATCTTTTTATACTTCGCTAAAGCATTTTCAAACGTGTCGAACATAGACAGTCCGTAACCCATGCACATTTTATCACTATCATTCAACATTCTTGGCGGTGGCTCGGAAATGATATTGACAGGCAAAAAATCAACAGCTTCTATAGGATGATGCACCCAACGATAAGCATCTTTTTCTACTTCTGTAAACTCTTCAGACGGACAGTTTGGAAATTGCTCTAAAAACCTCTGATATTTCAGTTTTTTGATAGTCATTCAAACATTTAAAATTAGGTCAAATATACGCAAATTTGAATTAAGTTGCATACGGGTATTGCGATTCAGACGAATCAGGAAGTGCAGGGATTGTGGCAATATGCGATTCCTAAGCGTGGGGCGGAGTTGGGGCGGATGAGTTTGACTTTTAGGAGGATGATAGTGGCTCGCTGAAACGATCTAAAATAGATTAATGAAAATCGTAATGCCCTTTACATGCAATAAATGTTACAATGTTTTCTTGTAATTCATAGCTGAGTCGGTGTTCTCCGGTGATTCTTTTAGATGCTTCTTTGCCTTTTTTCCTTAAATTTTCTGTCTGACCGATTCCCCCCATAAATGGATGTATCTCTACATCTTTCATAAGCAATAAAATACGCTTAAACACTGTAAGGTCAGCGTCTTTCCAATTAAAAAGTTGCGATAAAAAGTCCTCATTGAAATGTAAACTGTACTTGGAGTAAGATAAATACTTGACAAGCATTTCTTCAGAGTCAATGTAGTTGGTCATTACCTTATCCGTCCATTCTATTATTTCTTCGGTTTTTAAATCTGTCGCTAAACATATATTGTAAACTGCAAAGTTTAGATTTTCCGTTTCGGATGTGTTGGTTTTGCGGATGTTAATTTTTCGATGCTGCCAAAAGTTATCAGAATTGAAACTTATTGTAGGAGTAGCTCTTATATGTGCAATAGGTAATCCTATAGGACTTTCCTGTGCGGGAACTTTCTGACCAATTACCTGATAATCGCTTTTGAAGAATGCTTCTAGTTCATCTTCATCTAAGTCATCTGCGAATGGTTTTTTAAAAAAGGTGAGAATGGTATTTTTTAAGGTTGAATTAGATACGGAGTTAATCCATTCATAAAAGTTTTTTTCAACCGTGATCAATTGTTCTCCATAATCCGGATAGAATAGAATTTTTTTGAATCCGTATGTATTATTGGCTTCTTTGAAAGTCTTGATTAATTGACTAAAACGCACTTCGGCTTCATTATCATTATCAGCTAATGGATAGTATGATAATTCGTTGAAAATTAAATCCATGCTCATAGTAGTTTTAACAATTGTGTACCCCATTCGTCCAATAAGCCTGTTGGTTCATCGCTGAGTGTTCCGTATTTATCCACACTTAATTTATGAATATTTGTATATGATTCTTGCTCATTGGTGGTCTTATCAAAATAAAGTACATTCACATTTTGTTTATCAATGAGGTTTTCTTTTACTGCCACTCTAATACCATTTAGAATGTGGTCGCTATGTGTCTCTGCGAAAATTTGTGCCTTAGTTTTAGCCGCCAAAGCAATGAGTTTACCCAATTCTGCCTGCCCTCTCGGATGAATATGACTTTCGGGATTTTCGATAATAATAATTTTACCTGCTTCGGCTGTCAACAAAGCTAAAATAACGGGTAATACATAAGAAATGCCAAAACCCACATTTTTAGGTCTAAAAGAATTCGTCTTATTCCCTACTATTTCAAATTGGTAATCTAAAATTACTTTATTGGCTTCGGGAACATATTTTGTGTTCAATGAAATTCCGGGAGATATTTCTTTTAACCAAGCATTAATTTGTGCATTTAGACTTCCCGATTTTGCTTTCGGATGTCTCAATAATTCATTTACTTGATATTCAGCACCAAAAACATTAATGAAATAGGCAGCGTATTCACCTAATAAACCTAATTGCTTTTTATCCGCTACTACCACACTTGAAGCATCATACAGGTCTTTTGGACCTATTCGGTCTGCACTAATGTATTGAAAAGCTTTAGTTTGGTCGCGGAAAAACTCCATATCTTCTTTGGAGTATCCGGTTTCCGCAGTAAGTTTATCTTTATCGGTGTGGTAGTTAAATGTCCAGCTAAAGCTTCTATCATTTAGTTGAATGTCAAATTCTATCTGGTCTTTAATTGCATATTGATACAAAGCATCACGACCTTGCCCGATTTGAACCAAAATACCATTCAAATCTATTACCCTATTTTCCAAATTATCACTTTGCATGAGTAGAAGAATCATTTGCAGAAATGAACTTTTACCCATACCATTAAGTCCCATTAACAGGTTCAGGTGCTTAATCTCTGTATTTATATTTTTTAGAGACTTAAAATTTCTTATACCTACCCGTGTAATCATAAATCACTGTTTAATATGCCCATTACTATCGAATTGAACGTTTTGTGTCGCAAAGCGATATTAGATTTACCTCCTGTATTACTTGTCAGAGAGTCTGCAAAATTAGAATTTACGGCCTCATAGAATGCTTCTTTAAATGCTGATTTTTTTTGTAAAATTTTAGCTCTTTGTTCTTCAGTTAATTTGGTAAATGAGACTGATATTACTTCAAATAAAGCTTTATTAATCCTTCTATAATCTTCTTTTTTACAAAATGCAGCACTGCCAAACACTTTTTTGGATAAAACCATAGCTGCCTTAAATCTTATTTCTAAATCGTCAAGTTCTGCCTGTGTTAATTCAGCAACCTTATCTAAAGTTCGGTTCATAAATGAATCCAAATCATCCTCATAAGTATATTCTGTTTCGTGGTTAAAGATATAGAAAGCCAGAAATCGGTTGATAAAATCCCTATCCAACATTCTCTCCGGGCTTACTTTGCCCCTAGTAGCTTCAATAAACTCGGGCGATTCGGCAAGTGTTTTCAGATATTCCGCTACACCTTGATGCATCGCATGACGAATTTCTTGGTCTGATAGATTCAAACCACCGGTATTAATTCGTTTGAAAATATTAAACTTTACATCTTTATCTCCTTCTTCCAATATGTAGCACTGAAGAGAAGTTTCATTAATTTGACGTTGTTTTGGTCTATCCAAATCGTCCCATTTTTTATTTTCTAAGTCCTTTAAAAATTCTAATCCGGTTAGTCTTAGTTCTTTTGTAACCATAAATCGTTTTAAGCTGGTCAAGCGTTGCAAGCCATCAATCACTAACCATTCATCCCGATTACTACCATCAAAGTAAAATACCGGAAGCGGAAAACGTATTAAAATGGATTCTATTAACCTACTCTGCTGTTCATCTTTCCAGAGTCCCTCTTTTCGCTGGAATGCTGTATTAAGTTTTACTTCGTGATGTTCAATTCTTTGCGCCATTGAATATATGGAAATTGGCTCTAATCTTATCTTTATGTTATTGGGATTGAATGGCTGCTTCATCGCTATTCCAACATCTTCTTTTTCTATATTTTCATTTATATCTATCATAAAATATTTTTTATGTATGTAATTACTTGGAGTGAGAATTGCTCAAAATAACCATAATTTATTGGAAACGACCTCAAAATACGTTGTTTAGGTCAGCTATAGAAATTTGGGATTTACATCACCGCCCCATAAAAATCAACAAAACAGAAATATCCGCCGGAGACACCCCACTAATCCGGCTTGCCTGCCCGATAGTACGCGGTTGTATTTCGGTCAATTTTTCGCGTGCTTCGGCAGAGAGCGAGACGACAGATTTGTAGTCAAAATTCTCGCGGAGCTTTACGCCTTCCAAGCGATTCATCTTTTCGACCATCTCTTGTTCCTTCTTGATATAGCCCTCGTATTTCATGTTGATTTCGGCGATTTCGAGGGTTTCTGTATCGTAATTTTTCGTAAAATCGCTGATGTGTTCGATGTGTTGTGCCAACTCATTTAGCGTAACATGTGGACGCAACAAGACACCATGCACCTTCACTTTTTGCTTGAGTGGCGCGGATTTTTTTGTTGCTAAAAATGTGTTGACCTGTTCGGGTGCGACGCTCGTTTGGCGGAAGAATTTTTCGACCTCTTTTGCTTTTTCGACCTTTTCGTGTACCCGTTCCATGCGCTGTTCCAAGCCTTGCATACCGAGTGCGTGGGCGATAGGCGTGAGGCGAATATCGGCATTATCCTGACGCAACAAAATACGATATTCGGCGCGGGAAGTGAACATACGATACGGCTCGTCTGTGCCTTTATTGATGAGGTCATCTATGAGAACGCCGATGTAAGCATCCGAGCGTTTGAGGATAAACGGCTCTTGCTCATTGACGGCAAGATGGGCATTGATACCCGCCATAAGTCCTTGACTGGCAGCTTCTTCGTAGCCTGTCGTGCCGTTGATTTGTCCGGCGTGAAAGAGGTTTTTGATGCGGCGGGTTTCGAGCGACATCTTCAATTGTGTAGGCGGGAAAAAGTCGTACTCAATCGCGTAGCCGGGGCGAAACATCTTGGCATTTTCGAAGCCGCGAATCTTGCGTAATGCCTTGTATTGCACATCTTCGGGCAGCGAGGACGAGAAGCCGTTGACATAGACCTCGCAGGTGCCGCGCCCTTCGGGTTCGACGAATAACTGGTGTCGGTCGCGCTCCGCAAAGCGGTTAATTTTATCCTCTATCGACGGACAATATCGCGGTCCCATACCCTGAATCCGACCATTGAACATCGGCGAACGGTCAAAGCCCGTTTTCAAAATATCATGCACTTCGGCACTCGTATAAGTGATGTGGCAAGGCACTTGATTTTCTAATTTCGGGGTGTCGGTATAGGAAAATTTGGAAGGCTCGGTGTCGCCGGGTTGGGTTTCCATCACGTCCCAATCTATCGTGCGTCCGTCCACGCGCGGAGGCGTACCGGTTTTCATGCGTCCGTACTCAAAGCCGAGCGAGGCGAGTTGCTCGGTGATGCCTTTGGAGGCTTTTTCGCCACTGCGTCCGCCGCCAAAGGTTTTTTCGCCAACGTGTATCAGCCCGTTCAAAAAGGTACCACTCGTGATGACCACCGCCTTCGACGGAATCTCTACGCCCATACCCGTCCGCACACCACGCACCACGCCATCTTTGATGACCAAGCCCGTGACCATCTCCTGCCAAAAATCAATGCGCTCGTTTTGCTCCAGCATACTGCGCCATTTGAGGAGAAATTGCATGCGGTCACTCTGCGCTCGCGGCGACCACATGGCAGGTCCTTTGGAGAGGTTGAGCATACGGAATTGTATCATCGTATGGTCGGTGACGATGCCGGAATAGCCGCCCAAAGCATCCACCTCGCGCAGGATTTGCCCCTTCGCCACGCCGCCCATCGCCGGATTGCAGGACATCTGCGCGATGGTGTTCATGTTCATCGTGACGAGCATGACGCGCGAACCCATGTTCGCCGCTGCTACCGCCGCCTCGCAGCCCGCGTGACCCGCGCCTACTACTATGATGTCGTATGTTGGAAACATTTTTTTTATTGTTCCGCCCCCGTTCATTGTAGAGACGCGATTAATCGCGTCTCTACAATGAACGGGGGCGTTGATTTTTTTTATAACAAATTTTGTGGGTGAATTGGTTCGCAAAGGTACGGTTTTTTGGAGTTTTATATTTTGATGTCCAGTGAATATTCGTTGATGACCTCCTGCCATTTCTTTTTGACATTCTCATAAAAGACATGGCTTTCTTCGTTGGCTACTTTTTGCCCCTCTTTTTTGTTAAATGAAAGGAAGTTAAAACTTCCTGAAATATAATACTCGTCATCTTTGATGACTAATTTTCGGTGCGTGCCTGTTTTTTGAAAATTTCTAATATTCTCAAAATGTGTAGGTAGGTGACAAAGGTGAAAATTTTTGTACACTCTATCAAACTCTTCCATTTTTCTTTGGGCTCTTTTGTAATGCTCATCATTGGATTCAATACCATAAAGGATAATAATTTCGACACCTTTTTTTAAGGCTTTTTCAATGTCATCTACATAATTGAGTGTAGCTCTTTTAATCCATGGACTTTCTACAAGCAATTTGTTTTTGGCAGTCTTTATGGCTTCTCTAAATTTGGCTTGTGTTTCCCAAATGGAAAGATGTTGTATGTTTTTATTTGTTTTTGGTGGTAAAATAACTGACTTTGTGAGTGCTTGAACGGTCTCTGCCTTTTGTTCTTGCTGTAGTTTATTAATAACAATTCTTTCAGAATCAGAGAGTTTCTCAATGAGTTGGTCATGTTCTTCGCGAAGTGCAGATGTAAGTCTTCGCTGAAGGGTGAGATTTTTATCTGTATCTCTAATTTCAATAAATGAGTCTGATTCGTCTTCACGTCCTTTGTTGGGCTTATATTCAATAAGATAGTAGTCGTGAAATTCTTTATCTACCGAATCGAAAAGTATATTCGATTTATCATAATCTATCAAAGTTGATTTGCCATCACTCCGCCTTTTATAAATATCAGCCAATACTTGATTCTTACCATTGAGCAAATTGGGACTTTTGTGAGGATAATTGACTTTAGGAGTAAGTTTTTTGAGCTTGTTTTTATTTCGATTTAATTTAATGTCTTTTTCCAGTACGGTATCTGTCACTGTATCAATCAGAAATTCAAAATCTTCTTCTTCTAACACTTGCAAAATACTATTATCCTCGATAAATTTTTTGCCTTGTTGAGTAACTATCCATTCATTTGAAATGAAATTTGTGTAGCCTTTTTCTCGTAAAAAATATAATTCCTTCAAAAGAAAATCATCTTTCGTAAGTCCAAGAAAAACAATCAAATCTACATTTGTATTAAAGCCAGCTTCAATGCTTTCCAAGAGTACCGCATATAGCTTTTGAATTGTATTTTCGGGCGATTTATTGACGGTAGCCTTCACCTTTACACGCCTATATGGATGTGCATAAGGTATGATTTCGTTGACAGTATATCCGGCAGAACATTCTGCCTCTAACTTATCGTTTATCTCTTGAAGTCTCATTTAAAAAATTTGTTCTATGTTGTTTACAATCCATTCTTTTTTAAGGTTTTTGAGGTATTTTTGTAGGGCGGGAGTAGTGTCAGGGTGTTTTTCTCGAAAATGTTTTGGAGGCATAGCGGATGATAAACTCTCTAAATTACCAACAATAATCAATAGTCTTTTCTGCCTTGAAAGGGCAACATTGATACGATTGGCATTTGCCAAAAAACCAAGTGTACGCTCACCGCTTCTTACCAAATCAAAGATGATAATATCGCGTTCCAAGCCTTGAAATCTATCTACTACAGATGCAGTGATGTCTTGTTTTTTAATGTTTTTTAATTGAACATTTCTTAAATTCTTTTTTATCAACCTATCCTGCGCTTTGTAACCTGTAATGATACCGATGCTGTACTTTTTTTCTTCAAGTTGCTTGTCAAGTCCTTTAAGAATTTCGGGAATAAGTTTTGCACTGCCTTCATTTTTGATGCTCTTTCCGTCTCTTTTACTTTGACGTTCTTTTGACTGTCCAATATCCAGAAAAATAATAGAACTGTTAATTTTCAAATCCAAATTATGTTCGTCCTCTGCCTTCCTATCTAAAGAAGGCTTAATTTTTTCACCGTATGGTTCATAGAAGCACTTAGAAGTCAGTACAACTTGTTCGGCACTAGACCTCCTACAGACCTCAAGTTGACTTGTAAATTCCAGTTCAATTTTTCTTATGACTTGTTCAAAAAGACTTGGTCGTTCTAATATATCACCATCTGGTTCATAGTCAATTTCATTTTTCTGTTCGTTCTTTAGCCATTTTTTTACATCCTCATCTGCGGTCAACATAGGGCGAAGTTGTCGGTGGTCGCCTACAAGTACGAGACGTTCAGCAAGCACTATCGGGATGAGAGATTCGGCGGTAGTTGCCTTTCCACTTTCATCCATAATGACATAATCAAATGCGAAATTATACTTGGCGTACTTGCCTGATGCGATGTGATTTGTCGTAGCCCCAATGACACGAATGCTGTCAATGAGCTTTTGGTTGATGCGACTGTTTTCACCGAATGAACTCAGCGTACTCAACCATTTTTTGTGAATTTTCTGTTTTTTAAAAAAGGTTTTAATATCAATTTTGGTCAATTCATCTAAGGCTTCAATAAAGTCATTCTCAGAGGTAAAGGTATTTTCTAAGGTTTTGAAATCTGATGAAAAAGTTATGATTTTTTCTATATCTCGTCGCTTAATTTTCCATGATTTGTTTTGAACTAATTTTTCAAAAAGCGATAATAAAAAAATATTTTCCGCTTCCAATTTTTGTTTAAATTCTTGCTCGATACGTTTCCAATTTGTCTTTGTTTTCTTCTTAACCTCTTGCTTCCAACCTTCAATTTTCTTTTCAAGCGTATGTGGTTGCATTTTTACATTGGGCTGCCTTTTTCCACTCAAACGCACAAATGGGATTTCTTTTTTCAATAAATTTTCGAGTACATTATCTACTGCATCATTAGTCTGGGAGGTGATAAGTATTTTGGCATCAGGATTACTATTCAGAACTTGAAATACTATCTCGGTGATGACGGTGGTTTTTCCCGTACCGGGAGGTCCTTGTATGAGTGTCAGTGGTTTGCGTTCTAAGGCGTTGATGATTGCTTTCTTTTGTGCATCGCTGTATTCAAATGGATTTCCTTTATTGTCTTCTTGATAAACGACAGGGAGTTCATACGTATTGAGATAAGTTCCTTTGAGTTGATTTGGATTAAACAAATAATGCATCAAATCACGGTTTTGTACCTCATTGCGCCTGACCTTGCCGATAGCTTTCAGTTGTCGGTCTTTTTCAATTTCTTTAACGTGAATATCCTCAAACAGATAACCATTTGATGGAATATTATTGAAGTCCATTCCGTAACAGTCCTTGAATTTTAACACCCTTTCTTTTGAATAGAAATCATAAGCGATTCCAGTAAGTTTTGGTGTTTTATAGGAAGATTTGATATTGCTTTTAGTGTTTAAAATATACTGAAATTCCTCAGATTGCGGCCCATTCGATTTGTCAATATGATGATAAATATGTCCATTAGAGCTATGTTCTTCGCTGTTTCCAATTTTAAAATGAAGATTATTTTTCTCTTTTTTCCAACTCAAATATCGTAATCTTAGCGAGTTCTTTTTGAAGATTTCTTTTTCTTTTTTTAATAATTTTTCAAAAAAATTAAGTTCTTTATCTCTCACTTCACGTCCCCGATTATAAGTTTGTTCGGTTTGTTTTTCCTTTTGAATTTTCTTGAAAATTGGGGTTAAATTGAATGGAGTATCGTTATGGTATTGTGTGAATTTTATGGGTAAACCGAGTGTTTTTCCGTATTTTAAAGTGTTTTCATACTTCCTTGTATTCTCTTCTTTCAGAGAGAAGTTTTGAATACGTAATCTATTCTCACCAATCAACCACAAACAATGCCCCCAATAATTTTTCGTGATAATATCCAATAGAATATTGTTTCCGTCTTGCGGTCGAATATCAAATTTACAGGTAAAATCCTCACTGTTTAATTCCTCAATCAATCGTTCATTAGCATTAGAAACGGACACCACATTTTCCCCTTCAAATGAAACATCACGAGTAATTTTCGTTAATTCTTCTATAAAGGAGTTGTAATTGAGTCGATGTGCTGGATTTTCTTTACAAGCAAGGTCAATGAGTTGTTTAACGGCTTCAAATTCTGGTAGTTGCTTTTGTTCAAAATACCATTCGATAATTTTTCCCATCGAATAAATATCCGATTGAAAATCAAAACCTTTAAGAACATCTCTTTTCCATTTTTCCGGTGCAGCAAATCCTTGTGTAAACACCACCAAATCGCTCTGTTGACTTAGTGTAGCTGAAATATCCGTCATCCCAAAGTCCACCAAATAAAATTCAAGTGTTTCAGGATTAATCAAGATATTCGACGGGCTTAAATCCCCATGTGTAATATTGTGTTTTTGTTGTAATGATTGCAAACAGGTGAGTATTTCGAGTATACCTTTGAGGAAATAATGCGGTTTTACATTCCATGCGACTTCTGTGGCTGTTTTAGTTTCTTTGTAGGTTGAAATAATACAATATGCACCTTCATTTTCATCCCAACCATACTCAATGATATGTGGCAATACGGTATGTTTTGCTTTTTTGAGTTGACGCAATTTATCGGATAATATTCTACTCGTTTGAGAGTCTTGTTGTATGCCTTTTATCCATTTTGCAAAATGTTTTTCTGATTTGTCGTTTTGTATTATGCACGTCTTGGAGTAGCCCCTATCTTCGGAGCTGTTGATTATTTGGTATTTATTGAAAATCATTTTTGGATTTTGTTTACGTCTATATCGTCACGCCTATCATAACTGATGTGCTGACTGCCGGCATGATATGATTTTTAGTTTTATAAAAAAATGAATATACGAAGATAATGATTTTTTGGTGATTTGTTCTCTATTCATCCAACATCAATACATTCAAACGCCTTTCAATAAATTCTCTGACAAAAAAAGCAATTGTTTTATGCTCAATTACTTCTTCATCCGAAGGAATATACATATCGTCAGGATAGCGAATTTCCACGCTAAAGTCACTGAGGTTTTGTGGATTGATTTCAGCGAAGGTCGGGTCAAATTGAGTGCATTGAGCCAGTAAATATTCGATATTGTGTGTTCTTCTCACATGGACATCATTAGCTATCAGGTAGGCTTTGAGCAATTTTTCCACCGCTTGCTGACAATGAAAACATACCGCCGAAGGTGCAATAATCCCCGCTTGAGTAAGTGTTTGGACGACAAGCAAATCTTCGTCGGCTTTCGTGAGCCACTGACGTATATATGTGCGTGTTTCGGAGTTCATAATGATAGACCTTCCTCCATAATCGTCTTGACCAAATGCCCTGTAATTTGTGATTTGACCTTCATTTCAGCTTCGCTTTGTATCACAATATCAGCGGGAATACCTTGTGTGGCGAGTTGTTTTCGCAATTGTGCTTTAAGACTTCTTTTTTCTTGAATGGGCAATGTTTTTTTTGACACTAACAAAATATCAAAATCGCTGTCTGCCTCATGCGTGTCGCGTGCGCGTGAGCCAAATAAGACCACCCGACATTCCGGTAGAATGTGCAGACAGGTAAATTTGATGATGTCAATGCTGTGATTCATATTTGTAATGTACGATTTTTTGCCATATTTTTCAAATTTTTTGATGTAGAGACGCGATTAATCGCGTCTCTACAACGTGCGTTACACAGGCAATTTAAACCGCATCACCACCTCACCCGTATCCGGGTCGATATTGATACTTTGGCTATCTGCGCCCATATCTTGTCCGGTGGACATCTTGTATAGTCCCGCCAAAAAGCCCATGCCTTGTTGCATCACCTGTTCCATTTCGGCGAGTTTCGGATTGCTGTGTGTCGTGCCGTTGGAGGTGCTGCCACCTGCGGTTTGAGCTTGCGGCTGTGGTTCTTTTTCTTGCTCTTCGGCGATGTCGGGGAGTTGGTCGGCTTCGGAGGCGCGTGTGCCGGGCATGTCAAGATTTTCGTCGGGTTGTACCAATTCGTAATCCCCTTCGGGCTTGTTGAGGGCATCAATGATGTCCTCCATTTGTTGTAGAAATTGCGACCTGCCTTTGCTCGAAAAATCGACCACATCTTGCTCATTTTCAGGGTCGAGTACACCTTCAAAAAGGTTTTGTTTGAGGATGATACCGGAGGCAATTTTCATCTCAATCGAGTTGCGTGTGATGAGATTTAGGACGGTCAATTTTTCATTTTTTTGTCCCAAACGGTCAATGCGTCCGATGCGTTGATTTTTCTTTGCGGGATTCCACGGGAGTTCAAAATTGATGACTGTATCTGCCATTTGAAGATTGAGTCCTGCGCCACCCGCTTCGGTGGAGAGGAATATACGGCAGTCTCCGTCACTTTCAAATTTTTCGATAAGTGCCTGTCGTTTTTTCACCGGAACTTTGCCGTTCAATTCTGTATAGCCCAAATTCAATTCGCGCAGCAATTCACCGATGAGATTATTCATTTTTACCCATTCAGAAAATATAATCACCTTGCGTTCATTATTATACATATCCAATTTTTCCAAAAGGATGTGTTTGAGTTCTACCAATTTCGGCGAAATATTCGTATTATCATCCACCAAATAGGTCGAATCGCAGACCATTCGCATCTTGACCAACAGGAGCATCAGACGCTGCATATCGTAAGGCGTTTTGAATTTTTTATGCAAAATCCGCGCAATCTGATGACTGTACGAAGCATGATAATACTCTTGGTCGGGGTGCATCGCTACCGGAATATCAACTTGCTGAATATTGGGCAATTGCTTCATCACTTGTCGTTTTTCACGACGTAACAGCATCGGTGCCATGCGTTTTTTTAGCGAATTTAAATTATAATAACCCGTAATTCGATTTTTTGATTTCGGGTCAAAATAACAATGTTGATAAGAAAATTCCCAAAGCGGCGCGAGCAAATAGGGGTCAAGAAATTGCACAATCGAAAACAGGTCAATCAATTTATTTTCAATCGGCGTACCCGTAATCACAAGGGCGTGACTGCGTTCCAATTGCTTGATGGCGGAGGCGGTTTTGGTTTCGTAATTTTTGATGCGTTGCGCTTCGTCAAGAATCACAAAATCCGCCGCATTTTTGTTAATCGTCTTGAAATCGCGCATCACCGATTCGTAATTGGTTATCATAAAATAGGCATCGTTTTGGGCATAAATCGCTTGTCGCTGTTCTTTATTGCCTTCTACGACGACGACTTTTTCGTCCGAAAATTTCTCAATTTCATTTTTCCATTGTGATTTCAAGGAAGCCGGACAGATGACCAAAGTACGTTCAAAGTCAAATATTTTTTTCTTCAAAATCGCAATCGAAATCGCCTGCAATGTTTTCCCCAAACCCATATCGTCCGCGATAATCGCAGCTTCTTTGAACACGCCAAATTCTACGCCTTCCTTCTGATAGGGAAATAATTCTGCCTTGATACAAGAGAGGTCAATCGTCTCGGTTTCACGGATTTTTTCGAGCATTTGGCGGTTGTATCTACGCTCGGTTTTTTCCATCACTTCCGGACGAATTCTGACTTCGGGATATTGCTGCGCTGCCTGTATAAATCGCAGAATATCAGTTGTTTTGCCTTCGGGCAATACTTTTTTATTTCCGAAATATTTCTCTAAAAACTCCTTGATGTAAGCGGGCCTTCTGTGGGGGTAATACCAAGTGATTTTATAGTCGTTGAGTGGGTCGAGGTAAATCTCGACAAAGGGATATTTATCTTTGAGCGAAGCCTTCAAATCGGGGTCATTTTTCAATTGTTGGAAGGCGAACATGATGTGTTTCGTGGTGCCGAGTTTGTTGGTTTTGAGGTCGGGACTATCGACGTAGCCCGTTTCATTTTCAAAATCGCGGAGGGTGATGCGGTATTGTACGCCGCGCTCATTGGTCAGGAGATGTTCGCCATAGAGATTGTCTGCCCATTTGATTTTGTACTCGGCAGATTCGGCTTTGGTGCGTCGCTCGTCCATGACGCGCTTTATCATGCCCTCGCGGGTGTAGAGTCGGTTTTCGTCGCTTGTAGCGATTTCATAATTTTCAAATCTATCTTGCAATAAGAGCAAAGCCGCGAGGGTATATCTATCCCAATCCAAGTTCTTGCGCCCCGAAGTCGCGCTCACATTATTACTATCAAATGAAAGCGTAATGTCTTTCGATGTATCTTCATCGCTAATCTGAAATTCGTAGCGGAAGGGCGAGAGGGAGAGGATGACTCCGCCGTCATTCCCAAGTATGTGTTCGGCTAATTTCCATTCGGCAGCATCGGCAAGACGGGCTTCACGTATTTTTTCGGTGGCTTCGCGGATGTTTTGTAGTATTTCAACTGTGTGCATATCGTAATTAATAGTATGATTGAAGGAGTTTGGACATTGGGGAATTAGGAAATTTGGTATTAGGTAAATTGTTTTTTATTAAATAATTATAAAATTAAGTTAATTAAATATTTTTTATTTTTAATAAAAAAATACTTAATAATCAATTATTTACGATTTAAAACCTAATTTCTCAGTTACCTAATTTCCAAAATGTCCAAAGTCCAAAAGGAGTGTACATGGCAAAATTACGAATTTAACGTTTAATCATATAGAAATTTTGATGTTTAATAATTGTGAAAGCATCTTTTTAAATAAAAAAAGATAAAATATCTTGCATGAGTTAAGTATATATCGTACTTTTGTTTAAGCCTAATGATATTAGTTTTTCTTTGTACCAATCCTTTATAAACAACAAATATTCATTCTCCACCACATCTGATAATCACACGTTCTGCCCCCCATTTCAATATTTTTGATAACATTTAATGGCATGTTTAGAAAATCGGTTGACATTTTATTACAAGTAAAATGATGTACCCCGTTTACTAAACTTTTCGAGTTTAGTAAACGGATTTCTGAATATTGTTTTTCATTTTAAAATAGAATAAAAAGTGTCAAAACTTTTCTGCGAAATTTAAATATGCCCATTAATACTGCATAAATGAATGTTTCTATGATAGAGACTGTCATTACATTTACATCGACCCAATTTTCAATCTAAAATATTATTTCATACCGCATTTTTATTTTTTATAAATTAATTGCATTTATATAAATTTATTTTAAATAAAAAATATTTTTTTAACTAAATGTGAGCAAAACAAAGACAAAATATGATGATGTTTAAACGAATTTTATGGATGACTATGCTCATCCTCATGAGCCATCTGTTATATGCCCAGACGACAACAGTTCCTTACATGCCTAATGATGATGAAAATATCGTCAATCCGGATAGAGGTTTTTATTTTCCTATATATCCTCCAGCCGAAATGGGCAATTTTACCCCCATGACTCCGACAGACTTAGCCAACAAACGCCAGAATTTATTTGACCCTCTAGGGGGTGCAGAATATCAAATACGCACAGGCTTATTTTATAGATATTATGTACTGGATAGAAATGCTGATGCTAATGCCGTAGCTGATTTTGCCGAATCATCTATGCAACAAGATTTTGATGCTTTGCGACAAGCAGGCGGACGCTTGATTGTCAGGTTTGCATACACTATCGGTAAACGCCCCGAGTGTCCGGGCGTTCTTCCCTGCTCACCTTATGGCGATGCTCCTCCGGCTACCGTAACTGCCCATATCAGAGCTTTGGAACAGGTACTCAAGAATAATGAAGATGTTATTGCAGCCGTACAGATTGGTTTCATTGGTGTGTGGGGGGAGCAGTATTATACCGATTATTTTGGTGATGCCTCGAAGCCTCCTTACATGTTGTCAGCCACTAATTGGACAAATAGAAATCAGGTGGTCAGTGAGTTGCTTGATGCTGTTCCCACAAGCCGAATGGTACAGATTCGCTACCCGCAAATGAAACAAAAGTTTTTCTCCGGAGCAACCGCACCCGTTACACAAACAGCCATTAATCAGGTAGCCATGACAGCGGCAGAAGCCTATACCGGAACAGACAAAGCAAGACTTGGTTTGCACAATGACTGTTTTTTGGTTGATGCAACTGATAGTGGTACATATATAGATTATGGACCTAATTCAATCGGAGGAATTGCGGCAGCAAATATCTTAAAACCCTATGCCATGAACGAGGGGAAATATACGGCTGTGGGAGGGGAAACTTGTTATCCTCCCAACGGTGAGCTTAATTTTTATAATAGTTGTGAAAATGCAAAAAAGGATATGGAAGAACTCCATTTTTCTTATTTGAATGCCTCCTACTATAATCCAATAAATAACCAATGGAAGAACACCTGTATGCCCGAAATTAAAAGAAAATTGGGCTATCGTTTTGTGATGCAAAACGGTACTTATCCGAATACAGCTTCGGCAGGTTCGACGATTCCCATTACACTGAATGTTTTGAATGAAGGTTATGCTGCACCCTATAATGAGCGTGAATTGTGGCTGGTTTTTCGAGGTCCGAGTGGTACAAAAAAAGCTAAAATTAACGGTGCAAACGTAGATACCCGACATTGGTATTCCGGTAATGTTGCCACTGTCAACGCTAATGTAACAGTACCTGCCGACCTTTCTAATGGCAATTACGAATTACTCCTACACATCCTAGACCCTTCTTCCGGTGGAAGAATTGCTGACCGATCCGAATACAGCATTCAACTCGCCAATACAGGCACATGGGAAGCTACTACAGGTTTCAACAAACTCAATCATACCATTACGATTGGCGGCACACCGCCACCTTCAAGCGGCTGTATTACCATTGACCAAAGCCTCAGTGACTGGCAGACTATCAATACACTCTCTTTCAATAATGGTTTTACACTAAAAGCTGCGGACGATAACAGCGCATTATACATTTCCGTTACGGGCAATATTGGTCCGTATTATCAAATATTTTTAGATACGGACAATAATAATTCGGGTAGCAATGAATTTTCATACTTTGGTACTTGGTCTCAAACGGGTTTTAATGCCATGATAGAAAACGGCGCTTTCAGCAGCTACACAGGTACGGGTAGCGATTGGCTGTGGAGTGCCGAAATACCATTGACCCATTCAAGAACTGCCGCAGGAGTTGAATTAAAAGTAGATAAATCATTACTCAATGCAAGTTCCAATATTCGTATTGGTTTTGCTTCTTTGGATAATACTTGGACCGGTGTTGGTTTTGCACCTGCCGGAAATAGCGCAGCTGCTTATACCCTGACTTCTTCTTTGAATTGTAATACTTGCCCTGATTCGGATAATGACGGGGTATGTGATGCAGATGATGCTTGCCCGGGCATAGATGACGCAATTATCGGTACGCCTTGTAGCGATAATGATGTCTGTACCACAGGTGAAACATACAATAATAATTGTGACTGTACGGGCGGAACATCGCAAGATGCAGACCAAGACAATGTATGTGCCGCCTTAGACCCTGACGATAATGACCCATGCGTTCCTAATGCTTGCAATGAATGTATCGTCATTGACCAAAGCCTTAATGATTGGTCGGCAATCGCACCCCTATCTGCCAATGGCAACTTTAGCCTAAAAGCTGCCGATGATAATAATAGCCTCTACATTTCCGTTACGGGTACTATTGGCGATTTTGGTAATGGTTATCAAATATTTATAGATACGGATAATAACAATTCGGGTGCCAATGAATTTGCTTACTTTAGTGCTTGGTCTCAAACAAGGTTTAATGCCATGATAGAGAACGGCGCTTTCAGCAGCTACACCGGTACGGGTAGTGATTGGTTGTGGAGTACAGAAATAGACATTCTTGATTCCAAAACGACGGCAGGTGTTGAATTTAAAATTGACAAATCTTTATTAAATACCAATTCGTCGGTTATCCGCATTGGTTTTGCTTCTTTGAGCAATTGGTCGGGTGTTGCTTTCGTACCTACCGAAAGCACCGCAGTTGCTTACACCATGTCCTCTGCTTTGAATTGTGATGGTACTTGCCCTGATTCAGATGGCGATGGCGTATGCGACAATGAAGATGCCTGTCCGGGTGTAGATGATGCAATCATCGGTACGTCTTGTAATGATAATGATGCTTGTACAACAGGTGATACATATAATGCCAATTGCAGTTGCGAAGGCACATTCCAAGATGCAGACAATGACGGTGTATGTGATGCCAATGATGTTTGTCCGGGTATGAATGACGCACTCATCGGAACAGCCTGTGACGATGGTGACGACTGTACCGCAGGCGAAATTTATAATGCCAATTGTAACTGCACAGGCGGTACTTATATCTGCAATAATGACTGTATCATCATAGACGGAGACCTCAGTGATTGGTCGGCTGTCGCTGTTTTAGCTGCTAATGGATTGACCTTAAAAGCTGCCGATGACAACATGACATTTTATCTCTATATCGTTGGCAATATTGGTCCGAATTACGCTATATTTTTGGATACCAATAATAGCAGTACAGGCTACTCAAATACAGGCTGGGGGCAGACGGCTTTTAATTTTATGATAGAAAACGGTACGCTCTACGCTTATACGGGGTCTGGTACAGATTGGAATTGGAGCAACCCAATAGCACAACTGAATGTCAAAAGAATTGCATCGGGAGTAGAGTTAGAGGTGGATAAATCGCTGCTTGGCTCAAATATATCTGCTGCCAATCTGGGTTTTGTATCTATGGATGTCAATTGGAGTGAAGTAGCTACCGTTCCCACAGCTAATGCAGCGGCACACGCACTTTCTTCTTCATTAAATTGTGGTGACGACTGCCCCGATGCCGACGACGACGGTATATGTGCCGGTGACGACCCCAACGATAATGACCCATGCACTCCAAATTCTTGTAATACCTGCAATATATTTGACCGTCAAAACTTTGATACCAATTGGGGAATTTGGAACGATGGTGGCGGCGATGCTTACAGGTACACCGGATATGCCAATTCGGGTACACGTAGTATCCGTCTGCGCGACAATTCGGGTAGGGCTTCATCCATTTATACCAATATACTGGATTTGAGTGCGGTTAATTCTATCAATGTCAGTTTCTCCTACATTACCAACAGCATGGACAACAGCAATGAAGATTTCTTCTTTGAGTTGTCCACCGATGGCGGTAGTTCATATACAATAATAGAAGAGTGGAACTTAAACGATGAATTTGTCAACGGCACCCGCTACAATGAAACCCTTACGATGACGACTTATGAGGAAAATTTCACTGACAATACCGTACTCCGTTTCCGTTGCGATGCTTCCGGCAACGGCGACCAAGTATATATTGATGATATTGTGATTGAGGCTTGCGGCGGCACGATTTCATCGGCAAAAGAAGAAGTGGCTACATCATTATCTGCCAAATTATACCCGAATCCAGCAAGGGATATACTGAATATTGATTTTGAAAACGCTATTGACCAAGAAGGTACGGCGCACATCTTTACCACATCCGGTCAACTTGTCAATCAACAAAATATTCCTTCCAACATACATAATATGACGATTCCGATTGACCCGCTTCCGGCAGGGATATATATTATTCGTTTACAATTTGATAATGGACTGTATTCCACTCAGCGATTTGTGAAACTTTCCAATTAATATTATTTAAAATATTTGCCACCGACTTTTGTCGGTGGCATTTTTGTGTTAAGAAAATATTTTATGTATATATTATTGTTTTTCAGTTAAAAAAAACATGAAAATATTTTTTGAAATCTAAAAATATATCTTACATTTGTACCATAAAGTAATCCACTTACCTCTGAAAATATAAACCTCTCGCTCTCCACTACATCCGATAATCACACCTTACTCTTTCTTGCTCCGATATTTTATAGCGTGTAAATACTTTACATACTACCTTTTTATGTCTTTTTTTAATTAAAATTATATATAAAATATTTTTATTTTTACATATTTTTATAAAATCATTTATTTTAATATAAATTAAATAAAAATTAAAACAAAACATTATGTTATTAAATTACAGTAAAAAGCAATTTGTTATGATTGCTATTTTTAGTCTGTTGGGCTGTGGACTTTACGGACAAACAAATTATTATGTCTCCACTTCGGGCAATAATAATAATAGTGGTACTTCCACCAATCAGGCATGGCGTACCATAGGGTATGCTGTAGGGGAAGCCTCTGCAAACAGCATCATTAATATACGCGGAGGAGTTTACTCCGAGAGTATATATATTTCCTCCGAATTTAGCAATAGTATGCTTACTCTTCAGAATTATAATGGTGAGGGAGTAACAATAGACGGTGATAATGATCCCCAATTTTGGAATGAGGCAATTATTCGCATTGAAAACCAAAACGATATTATTATCAAGGGCTTAGTTTGACTTTGCTATTTTTTTAATGAAAAAATCTCGAAGGACTTTACTATATTAAAGAATACAACGACTTTAATTATGATAGAGCTACCTTCAAGATTTCGAGACACAATATCTCATTTTCGTTTTGCATTTCGCAAAGA
>CALIZI010000199.1 GCA_938028705.1 uncultured Saprospiraceae bacterium
TTTGAGTGTGTAAAATATTAGGGGCAATCTAATATGAATGCAAATCGCTTAATCTTGTATATTTCACGCGGAGTATGCGGAGTACGCAGAGAAAAGCTATAAATCTCTGCGACCTCTGCGTACTCTGCGTGAGATTTAATCTCAAGGGTTTAGAGTACCAATACATTTAATTGCCCCTAATATTTTACACACTCTTATCATTTTTTGGCATGTTTGGAAAAGTGGTTGACATTTTAGATGAACAAAAATAATATATCCCGTTTACTAAACTTGGCTACCCGTCTAACGTTGGACACTTTGATAATCAGCAAGTTGTAAACGTCTTGTAATTCAAACGATTGTAATAACTATGGACTGTCCAACTATGGACTGATAGCCCTAATTCCCATTTTATCTAAAGTCCAAGATACTTATTCTATTTTCTATTCCCATTCAAAACTCAACTGATGTCCGCCAGAATGATTTTGTTCTTTTTCCAAGTTTGAAGCGGTCAGTCCGATAAGGCGAATTTTATCAAAAGTATTCATATTTTCCTTTAATAATGCTATTGCCATTCGGCTGATTTCTTGTTTATCTCTGATAAAATAATTTTTGGATTGGCTTCTGGTCAGGGTTTGGAAATCATGGGTTTTTAGTTTAAGTGTGAGGGTTCTTCCGTAGTTATCGGCTTTTTGGAGGCGTTCATAAAATTCATCTATAATACGCAGCAAAATAGGGCTGATTTCTTCCAAACTTGCCAAGTCTTTTTCCAATGTTGTCTCTACACCCAATGATTTCCTTACGCGACTGGCATTGACGGGTCTGTCGTCAATCCCTCTGACGATATTGTAATAAAAATCGCCACGCTTACCGAAATATCGTATTAATTCAAGTCGGGTAAATGTCTTGAGGTCGGCACCATTGGTGATGCCCATTTGAGCCATTTTAGCGGCAGTGACTTTTCCGACACCAAAAAAATCCTTCACAGGTAAGGTTTCCAAAAACTTTTCTGCACGTTGTGGTGTGACAACGGTCAATCCATTGGGTTTCTTGAAACCGGAAGCGATTTTTGCCAGAAATTTGCAATAAGAAACGCCGGCAGAGCAGGTGAGTTGCGTATCTTTTTTCACCCTGTCCATGATTTCCTGTGCGACTTCCATGCCATAGGGAATGTCTTTTTTGTTGACCGTCACATCAAGAAATGCCTCGTCGAGTGAGAGGGGTTCGATGAGGTCGGTGTATGCTTTAAAAATATTTCTTATCTGGTGAGATACTTCTTTATAGACATCAAAGCGGGGCGGTACAAAAATCAAATCTGGGCAAAGTTGTTTGGCTTTGTAGCCGGGCATGGCAGAGCGCACGCCGAATTTTCGTGCCTCGTAGCTCGCCGTAGTGGTCACACCCCGATTGGCACCACCGCCTACTGCAATGGGCTTGCCCCGCAAGTCAGGATTATCCCTTTGCTCTACAGACGCATAAAAGGCATCCATGTCAATGTGTAGGATTTTTCTTGTTGTGGGAGCGTTCATGTTGTCAGAGGTTTTTTTTGTAAAAATCTCTTTATGGAGTGGTGGCGGCTTTGGGTGTGGGTTGCTCTTTTTGGGTGCTTGGTTGTTCTTTTGGGTCTTCGATGTTGGAGAATTTGATGCGGGAGAGTTTCATTCTGAAGATGGCTTTTTGGATGTGTTCGCCTGTATCTCTGAATACACCTTCTTTGAAGGGATGGATGATATTCAATAAATCTCGTAAAATGAGTGATTCGAGTTTTATTTTCCGGTCTATTCTTACACCAGATAGAACCATAAAAAAAATAGAAACTAAAGCTATACCAACAAGGTATATGTATAACATAGATTTAATGACAAAGGGTGCTGCAATAAAATAAATAATCACAGTGAGAATAATAATAGCACCGATAAAACAAAAGTCTCGTAAACGAGCCAATCGGTCAATATTATTTGATACATTTTCCGCCAACTCTACCAACTCATTCAACTGTTTAAGTTCTTTTTCACTAACTTCTCGTCGTGGAGATGGTCTTTCTTTTGAATTAGCATCAATAGCTTTGGCAGAACCAATATATTTATCTTCTGTTACCATATCAAAAATTGGCAATTATTTTAAAAAAATTCATAGCAAGTGCTTTGCGATTCTCCTCGCCTCTAAGATTGGTTTTGACTGTATCACCATTCCATTCTAAGTCTTTTTCATACGAGCATAATGGAATACAAGCACATTTAAGTCGTTGTTCACCAACTTGTTCCATAAGTTGTTGTATAATTTTACTAAAATCACTATCTCCTTTAGGGTGATAATATGCTTGTGCAGTATCAAGTTCATTTTTATCGAAAAATAAATCTGCTTTATTCACTACAATGGCTAGCCATTTTGGGGCTTTTCCTATGGCAAAAGTCTCTTGTATTTTCTTACAAATGAATTTGAAATCCTCTAATTCACCCGCTAAATTGGTTATTCGTAGTTTTTCAATATTATCTACACCATTTTCTATCATTTGTTCTTTTTGAGTAACGTTCCACACATCAGTGTAGCCCCAGTTAGCTACATAAATCACACCTTCAAGTTGTTGGTGTTGATTGAAAGCCTCATTGATACCTTTATATCTTTTAGTCAAGTCCTGACCCGGAACTACCCGAATAAGTTTTGTCCAATCTCCCAAAGTCAAAGTTCCAGTCTCAACATCTTTGGATGCTAAGGGTAATTTCCATGATAGATCGTTGGACTCTCGGTATAGGTAAGCCATCATCACAGACTTCCCAACACTCGGACGACCTAATACGACAATATTCGTATCACCAAGATTGGCATAAGCTAAAGATTTCTTCCACCACTTCTGTATCAGCGTGCGGTATTTGTAAGCCGTAATCGGCACTTTGATAAATGACGGAGCAATATCGCTCCATTTTTCGATTTCCATTGTGGGTATCTTTTGGTTGAGTGAATAACGGATATTCAAAGATAATCAAAAAATATCGAATGTACAAATAATGAATGTCGAATTTATGAGGTTTTTATGTGATAAAAAATAGAGAATAAAAAACTGATAATCAAGATTTTGCATTCAAAAAATCACATTTCCACCAATCCCGTTTCTGTAATCACAGATGATTCCTGATAGGTATCATAATCGGTATTAATATTCCAAAGGTCGGGTTGGGTATTGTTGATAATGCCTTCGGCAGCGAGCAAACCCATCAAGATGCTATGGTCTTGGTTGTTGTATTTGAATGCACCGTATCGCCCGATGACGGAAAGGTGCTGAACGGTTTTGAGGTAATTTTCTATGGGTTCAAGGATGTTTTTGTAACCGCGTTTATAGACAGGATAACAGTGCGGAATACGATATACATGTCCGCCAAGAATGGCAGCATCGCCAATTACCTGCGTCTCGCGGATTTCTTTTTTGGCTAAATTAATTAAATAATTATCGTCTTTTTGCCAAAGGTCATCCTCAAAATTGCACCAATATTCAAGGACGAGGATAGAGGATTTTTCATTGCCATAGAGGTCGGGTATCCAATTACGAAAATTGGTGATGCGCCCCATCTGCAGGTCGGGTGCGTGGATGTAGAGCCAGTTGTCGGGAAATAAATCGGGGTCGTCAATATTAAGATAAACGAGTATGGTATTCCGAAAATCAAGGCTAGTGGCGGCTTGTTTAATGTTCTGAGGAGCTTCGTCTAATCGGCTGACCATCAGCGATAAAGGCATGGAAGAAATGATGTGGTCGTATTCGCGGTATTCGCCATTTTCGAGGGTGAGTCCTTTGGCTACCTTATCTTGAGTGTGGATGCTGTGGACGGGGGTTTTGAGGTAAATATTGCCACCGTTTTTGCGGGTCATCTCTGCCATGCGCTCGTATATCATGCCTGTACCGCCTGTGGGATAGGCGAATTGGTCAACAAGGGTTTTGTGTTCGTTATTACGTCCACCAAGCAGGGCATTTTTGATGGCTTCAAAGAGGGATAATTTTTTGATACGTTGGGCGGCAAAGTCTGCGTCAAGGTCTTTACAACTGATGCCCCATAGTTTCTCGCTGTATGTTTTGAAGAAAATTTCAAAGAGGCGTTTGCCGAAGCGATTGGACACCCAATTTTCGAATGAGCCGTCGTCGGGCAGTGGTGTGAAGCGTCCTTTTCCGTAACTTGCCAGACAATTTGCAGCCTCAAGCGGACCTAGATTTGCCAAAGCATTGAAGGCTTTGAGCGGGTAATGGAATAGTTTTTTGTTGTAATAAATACGGGTAAGTCTGTCCACCATACGGTAGTCGTTTCCTGCTACTTCGAGCCACAATTTGTTGACTCTATTATCATTACTAAAGAAGCGATGTGGTCCTATATCTACTTTTTGATTCCACAATTCTATGGTGCGCGCCATGCCGCCCACACGATCACTCGCTTCGTACAAATCTACGGATACGCCATTTTTTGCCAGCACATAAGCCGCCGTCATACCTGCCGGTCCTGCACCGATTACAGCGGTTTTTGTGTTGATGTGTTGGTGTGCCGGTGTGTTGATATGATGACCTAATGACATGCTGATATTTTGATGTGGGATGTGCTGACGTTTTTTATTTGGTCACGCTCCGCACATTCATAAAGTGAAGAGCAAAATTAGCATAAATTTTTCTTGTCAGACCGAATTTCGGACAAGTAATTTGTGATAACTTTCCTTATTTTAATAGCTCGTCGGGCATAAGTGTTTCTTATTATACAAAAATATTATTTCATTGTTCGTTATACTGTCATTTTTCGGATAATGATTTGGTCACTAAATTCGTTAATATGGTATTATATTTTTTTGTGAAATTAACTTTTAGATAAGATCTTTTTCAGTTTTCAATTCGTCTTTGCGGGTAAATGATGTTATGAGAAAATAGAAAAAGTCTTAAAATTTCAAAAAAATAAAAACTCTGGGAACTTTTTGATTTTTTAATACGTTTTATTGTTAGTTGATTATAAATCAATAAGTTAAATAAAAAAATAAAATTAAAAGTAATTTTATTAAAAATAAATAAAGTACCTTATTTCGACGAATAATAAGGTTTTACCGACGAATACTATCAAAGTTTCTACGGTAAATAAAAAAGCAATTGCAGATTAAAAATAATGTATCTATTTGACAATAAAAAAAGGATTGTTTCCGTATTAGTAGAAACAATCCCTGATAACTTTAATCATCTGCTTTAAACCTAAATTGACTCAGATTGAAAACAGTGATTTACGTTAAATTTTCTGACGACCTAACGTAATATCATCAAAGGTAGAACAATTATTTTTTCTATCCAAGTTTTCACTTCTTATTTTTCTTTCCCGATCTATCCACGCCTTGTCAATGCAGGTTTTTATGTAGATATTCTTAACCCGAATATCATGCCCCACATGATGTTCACATCTATGTAAAACTATGAAAAGGCTAATTTTCATTTGCTTACTTTTAGTTGCTATGACCACAGCAGCTTTTGCCGGAACAGGAGTTACGGTTATTTCTCAAGGACGTACCGTAAACATTGAAGTAACCGACAGCAACATTTATAATGTCAAAGTACTCAATGAGTCTAACAGACTTACAGAGACAAGACTTATAACCCCCGATACGGGAGGATTTACTATAAATGTACCGGAAGGTCAGGATTATATTACTATAATAGTAGTAAATATTTGCACAGGTAAATCAGAAAAATTGGAGATTCCCGTTAAATAATTTTTTAAAGAAATCGTACCGGCTTCAATTGGTGCAGCACCGTTTTGCTTTAAGCAAGGACGGTGCTTTTTTATTTATTATCGGGAGTTTAGAGTTCCATGATTTTGAGTTGTAGCCAACTACGATAGGCAATATTTTCGTGTGTATGAAGTTCGGTCATCAGGGCATTTTTTTCTGCGGTGTTCGCATCTACATTTTGCGTGTAGCGGTACATTTTAATGACCATTTCGGCAAAATTTATATTACGCTCATATATGGTATTAAAATTATATACATCTATTCGATTTTGGAGCGCAGTAATAAATCTATTGCACTCTTTAAGTGTATCTGTTTGGTCAAAAAAGTCAAACTTACCAATGGGCTGTATTTCTGCCTCGTATATACTTTTTATACGTAAGGTTCTGAAATGCAGAAAGTACGGGTCGTTTTTAAATCTTTTATTAAATAGTAATTCAAAGGCTTCGGCAAATTTTCGGATAGCAAAAAGATGATATGCCCGACAGATAATCTCGGTTTTGTCACGTTGTCCGTCCTTGTTATACTGTTTACCTTTGTTTTTGACTTTATTGAGATGACTATTCAGTATTTTGGGGATTTCATTGCCCTCGCCATGTCGGACACACATAAAAGCATAGTTGATTAATTTATTGGGTTCCAGAAATCCCTCATCGACAAAAAGGTCTTTATTAAAGGCAATCTTCAAAAGTTCATAGTTGACATCGCTGAATTTACTGGTTTCTTTTCTGGATAGAGCAATGTAATTGGTTGTAAAAGTAATAATAATTGCCAATTCGGAAATATCAAGGTGAAGATTCTCTTTGATAAGTGCGACAAGTACCATCAATCCTTCCTCGTTGAACTCCGGATTATCAAACAAATCAAAACATTGTACATATATCTGAATCAATGGTGTGGAGCTATCCATAAACTCATCAGCAATACTGCGGATTTCATCTTTAAAGCGTATTGTATTTTTTTCGTTGAATAAAAGTTGGCGTATCATGATCTCTGTACAATACTTGAGTTTGGCAAGGCAATAATACAGGTCAACACCGTCGAGCAATTCCCTTACTTCATTTTCTGCCACCCAACCATCTGTATCTACATTGAAATATAAATAGTGATTGAGTACGTGCAAATCCAGATAATCAAATACGGTCTTTTTGGTTTTGGCTTTTGTGTCTTTATGTACTTCTTCGATGATGTTGGTGTAAAGGTCGGAAAGGTCTTTGTTGGGGGTGTCGTTATTGGCAAGTTTGTTTTTGAGGTAGCGAATGAGCAACATGCGCCTTTGCAGGTTGTCTTCTTCGGTGCGTTCTTTTTCGAGTTGGTAATGTATGATGGCATCAATGAGGTTTTTGTACAAACCGGACCTTACTCTGGTCATCTTCGCATCTTTAGCCGATTTATTTTTTTTGGATAAACTGCGGTAAACGACCTCCTCGTCCAACAAATCTTCGTAGCCTTCTCTATACTTTTTCTTGGCATTTTTTTTCAAATAATCAAATAATAATAATTGGACTTCGATAGCATAGCCATTCCCCTCCGATTTTATATAATTTTCAAATCGTGTGAGTTCTTTTTTGTCTAAATTAAGGAAAAGTTTGACGAGTTTGGAAGTCCGCATTAAAGGTATTTTTGTGTTCTATTAACTGTATTATTAAATATTTAAATGTAAATAAAAAAAATATTTTATTATTTTACAAGAATTTTGAAACCTAAATAAGGATAAATCGTAATCATGTATATTTTAGCATAAGTTATTCATTTTCAATTAATTACATTAAAAATCTTTGTCGTCAAAATCGCCCCTACCTTAGTATATTGGCATCAATTTGTCTGGATTTGGGTTTCAAAAGATATTTAGGGTAAATAAAAAAGTTAGATTTTGCGATTGTTCTAAGAAGAAAGGAACAACATTTTAATGTCAATCAATTTTCAAAATTAAAACATTCATACAAAAAAACAAAATTAGAATAAATCTTAGCTTTGGAGAGAGCATTTTACACAGAGAGAAATACACAAATAATGTCAGGAAAACATTAACGCAAAAAAACACTTGAACAACAGGAAACAATATAGAACGACAGCAACATTAACCTCAGAAAAATATTTAACACAAAAAAACAAATAACGTCAGGAAACATGAGGACAGATAGACATTAGAATTAGCACACAAAGGCACAACCTCAGGAAAACACTAACACCGGAAAACAATATAGAACATAAAATCAGAAAAGCAATTAGCACACAAAGACACAATCTCAAAAAAACACCAACATCGGAAAACAATATAGAACACAACGTCAGAAAAACATCAGGAACAAACTGAAATATCTACAAGAAAACTGTTAGGGCAAATTAACCGCAGGAAAACACCAACACCGGAAAACAATATAGAACACAGCGTCAGAAAAACATCAGGAACAAACTGAAATATCTACAAAAAAACTGTTAGGGCAAATTGACCGCAGGAAAACACCAACACCGGAAAACAATATAGAATAGCATTAACACCAGAGAAACATTTGATACCAAAAAAGCTGTAACGGTGAAAACATTAGCACAAAAAAACAATCAGATAACCACATAAAAACATCAGCACCGGAAAACAATATAGGACACAACACCAAGAAAACATTAGCACAAAAAAACAATAACGTCAAAAAACATTAATACCAAAAAAAATATAACACCGGGAAACATCATGCACATAGAAGCCTGTGCCTTGGAAAGCGCAATCAGTCAATGATTGCGCTTTCCGTTTTTTAGGCACAGACCTTGCTGTTATACTGTTTTATGGTTAAATTGTTATATTGTTTCATTGTTGTCCGTAATAATAATGAAGCCATCAACTATTGTCTATCATTATGATGTATAAATTTTTATCATTCCTCATTTTTTGCCTGTTTTCCTTTTCAAATCCGCAGATGTATGCGCCCAAGATAAGCGGAAAATACGGCAAGATGGACCGCGAACATGGCGAATATATTTGCCTTGAATTATTTGATGATAAAAAATTCAGTATGTCCATTAGTTCTTGCGACAGAGACCGCTATATTGATGGTGAATATACTTTTGACGGAACAGCCGTTTACCTGACATCTACGAAACAACCAAGTATGAATGTGGCTAAAATAGATTCGGAAGCGAGGACAGATGACGCATTGAGGTTGACTTTTTTGAGTAAAGATGCGCCTTTGATTCAGCAAATAAAAATACGACTAAATGATGATAAAAACGAGCAATCCCCCAATGAAAAAGGACAAATCAATGCGACAGCACCTATCGAAAATATCACCATCAGGCTCGGTGAATTGGAGACAACACATCAGTTTCGTCAGCCCGATGCTCATCAATTCATCCACTTGAATTTTGAACACCTAAGCGAAATGACCATGAACAATCAGGCATGGAAATACACGAAGAAAAAACTTATCCTGACCGACGAATCGGGTACACAAATTACGCTTAAAAAATCACGAAAATGTTGGTTTGATTATAAATTTAAAGAGGAGTAGCAAATTCAAAAGTTGTGGCTTAATCTTCTAATATCTTGGCTACACGCCCGACTTCACCCGTCGTCAGCATGACCTTGATGCCATGTGGATGTTGGGATGATTTGGTCAAAATTCGTCTGACCTGCCCCTCGGTGGTCTCGCCGCTTTGTTGGTTTCGTTTTTCTACGATTTCTACGTACTGACCTATCTTGATGTCTTTTTTCTTCCTGCCGTCTAAGTTGTTATTTTCCATTTTTTTATTTCATTGAAAACATGATACGCACTACACACCGCCCCTTCCATATAACCCGGAAAATGTGCAGATGTTTCTGAACCCGCTAGGTGCAATCTGTCATTCAGATATGCCTGACGGTAGAGCGGATGTCCGTTATTTTGATGTGGCAGGATGTGGCTTTCATATTTCGTAAAAGTATGCGGCTCTGTACACCAAACCAATTCCTGATAATCTGTATATTCATCAACCCGTTTTCCATAATATTTCCTCAATTGATTAAGGATAATATTCAACCTATCTTCTCGGCTAACCGAATGATAATTGCCATTCAAAAATCCTTTTAAAGCATACAAATTATCTGCATCATTAGAATGGTCATACAATTCCGGTATCGGACCGACATTGCTAAAAACAGTACCACTCATACCCGACTCCCGCCAAAATGGACGTGAATAAACCAAGCCGATTTTTATGGATTCTCCCATCCACGTATGCGTGTTGTCCATGATTTTTTGCACATCATCAGGCAAGTGAGGTTCGATACCAACAGTCTTTTTAAATAAATAAGGCGGAATCGTGGATACCACTATTTTTGCTTTAAAAATCTCGTCATTACTCTCAAGAATAAGCTCCTCTTTATCCTCTTTTATAGAAGTGATTTTTTGCTTGAAATATAATTGGTCAGGCTCGACATATTCCGATAGGGTTTTGATAAGTGTCGATGTGCCTCCTTTTATTCTGTAACTCGGATTTTCATTGGGCGGTAATGTCACCAACTGGTGGGGACTGGTAGAGATGGGTTCGTAAATCGCCCTTTCGCCAAGTGCCTGTGCAAAAATATCCAGCCCCAATTCGTTTAGCAAAGCATTCAGGTGGGTGTGCTTCATCCCCAACCAAGTTGCACCCATATCTATCGGTGGCGCATCATCTTTTTGATGGGTGTAAATTCTGCCGCCTAATCTGTCTCGCGCTTCTATTATTACGGTCCGGGTTTCTTCTTTCCTCAAAAGATATTGAAGGGTCAAACCCGTTAATCCTCCTCCAATAATGGCAACATCGTGTGTAATCATTGACTCGTGATTCGTTGACTCGTAGCTTGTAATTCGTTGATTCGTGATTCGTTTTATCAATAATTTTTAAATAAAAAAAATCCACATAATACTTCGTTCTATCGACAAAACGAATTACGAATCAACGAATTACAAATTACTACTTTAGAATAACCAATTTCTCAAACTCGCTTTTTGTACTGATGGCTTCACTGCCCGTCTCCGCTTGTACGGTCACGCGATATACATACACGCCTTTGCCAATGCGCTCGCCAAAATCGTCGGTGCCATCCCATTCGATACCTGTGACGCGATAGCCCTCGGGTTGTATATTTTCGTGAATGGTTTTGACGAGTTGACCGGAAGTGGCGAATATTTGCACCATGACATCAAGAGGTTGTCCGGCAAAATTATGCTCAAACTGAAACTCGGTATGCGTGGTAAACGGATTGGGATAATTGAGTACTTGCGCCAGTGCAATTTCCGCTCGTCGGGCTACGACAAACTCGGTATAGCCTTCGGCAGAATTATTGGAAACATCCCATGCTTTGACCTTGATATTGTGTCTGCCTTCAGGAATATCTGCCAAGGGATAACGCACCTCACCCTTACGCGGATTGTCGATTTCAGATTGATAAAAGTCATTTAAAATATATGTTTTTTGAGTATTTTCGTCAAGGTTGCCTGTGATGTCGTGTCCGATACCTGCACCGGCAGTATTGATACCGAGATTGTCAGAAAGTTTAACGAGGAGAGTAGGTTCGGAAGATGTGATACCGCCAAATACAAATTCCTCGTCATTCATATATACTTCTACCACAGGTGCTTGGTCGTCAGTAATGCCATTTGAATCACCACCGATGATAAGTTTGTCGTAAAAGCCGTTGGCATCGCGCGATACGCCATCGTGGGCGTAATAACTAATTTTGCCTTCACCAAAACTGAAATCAATATCGCTCGGCACGACGAAAGAAAATTGAAATTCACCATTGACCACACTCGCCAGTCCTTTAAAAATGACATTACGTTGCAGTCTGAATTGTGCAGGGTAACTATCATCGTCGTTACCAAGTGTAGTAATCGTTTGGACTTTATCATAAACGGTAGGATAAAGCGTGCCGTTAAAATCACTCAAAACAGCACCGTTTTCATCTGCGATATAACCTTTTACGGTGACTTCTTCTAAGGCACTGACGGTGTCCGTTTCGGAGATAGGCGCATCATTGATTTTGGTGGTCACAACATCAAATTGCGGCAGTGCCAGAGACATCGAGGGGTCACCCAATAGAGAGAATTTACGGGAATTTTCGGCAGAGGCACCACTGATATTTTTACTGTTTCGGAGTATCTCACCAATCGGCGGCACCTGCCCGTTGATGGGTTCAAAAATCGTTTCAAAAACCGCTCGCGAAAGTCTGTAATTAGCATTGGCATATACGGCACGCACTGTGGTAAATAAGGCGATAGCTCCACCATTCGGGCTTAGAAAAAGTTGTTCGCCTGCCGTTACACTATTTGGGTCGTCGTAGGGTGCAAACTCGCAAGTGGCTGTGACCATAAGCGGAAGTTTGTGCTTGTTTTGCCAAGTCGTAAAGTCATCCGTACCGAGTACAAATTCTTGCGCCCAACCATTGCTGCCACCATGTCCGGTGTAGTTCATTATCAGATTTCCTTTGAATACGCTATTGTTGATAGCGGTGGTTGCATCAGGGTAGCGATTGCCGCCCGGCGTAGATACTTGCTGATAAGCATCAAAGTATATCTTGTTGACATTCAACGCCTCATAAGTTCTTGCTACCCTCGAAGCTACGGTATCGGCATCCCGAAAATGAAGGTTATTATCTTGGTCATCAGCATTAAACAAGAGGTTGTTGCGCCAATCGCCAAAACTTTCGGGGTCAGTATCGTAACGAATAATTTTATCTACTGCGGCATCAGCTTCCAATAAATTTTTGACCGGAAAACGCCCTACTGCCACATCCATATAGCCTGCAGAAATGTTACCTTCTGTATCATCCAATAAGACAAAATAATCGTCGGCTGGATAACTGCCAATCGGACTGATGGATTGGAGTGTCTCATATACCGGAGCCAGATTGATATAATCAGTAATTCCATTATTATTTTTTATATCAAAAGTACCGTCACCAAACATTAAAAGATATTTCAATGAGTTGGCAGGAGTAGAACGCTCATACAACATTTTTACAAAATCACGAATAGCGGTTACGTCAGATGCGCCCGAAGCAAATTCATTATAAATTTGATAAACAGGTACGGCTTGAACAGAAATATTGCTGTGTTCGCTTCGGTGGTTGATGAAGCGTGTGACAGCCGACTCCAATTCGGGTGAGTAAATGACCAATAGTTCAGGCGATGTAGTGATACCATGCAGATTCTGCGGATTTATTTTTTCAATAAAATTTGGCTTTGCCAAATTCGTATGTTCAAAAACAATATGCGTTTGAAGATTTTCTGTATTTGTACCAAAAGTAGCTTGATTGCCTGTCAGGTTATAATCTTGGGCAGTGGGGTCAAGCGGGTTGGTGACATTCCAAATCTGTACATTATTATTCACATTACTGATATTGAAATTAGTCGTGGAATAGCTCGTACTTTGAATGTCTCTGAAAATCAGCGGATTGCCCGTATAGCTTAATCCACAACGTGCTTGCAATTCAAAGTAATCCAACCAACCTTCCCCGCCTGTGGGGCGTGTATATTCGAGTTGCAAAGTAATGTCGTCGCTCGTAGCATTGATAGTGCCTTCAAGGTTACGAATAGCTGCAAAGGTACTCGTTGCACCGCCGCCGACGTTGCCCATATCTTTAGACACCACCGTAGCACCATTATATTTAATTTCAAAGCGATGTGTACCGCTATTCACTGAACGACCTGCCAGTCGGCTTCGTATTTGTACGGGTTCATTCGTTAATAAATTATTAAATTTAAAATCGTATTCTTTATCGGTCAGGAATTTAAATTGGTCGCCATACCATTCTCTTCCGCTGGGGTGTGTGGAGAAATAATCTAAGAGATTGACCAATTCTTCTTCAAAATGGATAAGGGCATCGTAGCTGTCTGTGGAATAGCCGGCACCGGGTGTGGAGACTTGGCTGCTAATGCGTTTACCGTTTTCTGCATTTATTTTTAAAAAATAATAACTCTCGTCCGAATATAAATTTTTTGTACCTCTCAATATGTCATTATTGGCATCATATCGAGTAGGGTGCGGACCTGCTGCATAAAATACTATAAAATCTCCGCTATCAAAATTACCGTCATTTTGTCCGCTAACGAAGATGGCATTTTCATATACATCATCATGTCTGAAATCACCGACTATTTCGGGCAAAGCCTGACCGCCATTGCCAAACAACTGAATACGGCTGGGGTCAATATCGCTTAGGTTGATGTTTAATTCATTCTCCAAAAAATCGGCATCTATTTTATACACACCACTCTCACTGACAGCTATTTTATATATATCGCCGGAGCTTAATATAGAAGTCGTGGTATTCGTCGGCGCATTTTTCAATACAGCATTAGACACCGGAATATAGCGGACATGTAGCTCGCCGGATACCAAGCGTTCCAATTGACCGCTTGCCGCATCACGTCGCAAGGGAATGAACGCTATACTGCCCAATGCCTGACCTCGCGCCGTACCAACTTGTGCATCTATTTCAATTTGTTCTTTAATAAAAATATCATCCTCATGCGCTTGTTTGGACACCGATTCGTATTCCGCATTTTTTAATACGACTTCAAGCCGCCCCGCAGCACTGACCGGAAATGCCTCACCAAAACTCGGCAAGGTAGGATGTTTGGGTGCGTAATCTGCCCCCGCAAAACGAAGTATCTCTACCGTTTTACCCGGAAAAACTTCATACTTGTGGGGTGTATCTTCCCATTCGGGTGTCACTGATATGACGAAAGGGTCGGTGGCTTGTACTTGAGCCGCCATTAAGAATAAAAATGAAAAAAGATATAGCCGCATGATTATGTTTTTTTTAATGCTGTAATGCGATAATGTTGAAATGCGATAATGAAATTCATACCATTATAGCATTAACGCATTTCATCATTACAACATTATTATTACTTAAAGTTTCGTTAAGAACACAATTTTTATTAGGACAAACGTAGTTATTTAGCATAAATTTACGTCTAATTTTCTTAGGATACATTTTGCCAAAGAAAAGAAACTATATTTTGTCTTTTCCGTTACATAAATTAGTGGATTAGTTAATTTGTGCATCAAGTCTGATATTTAATACAAAAATTAACTATATAAACTGATAAACTATATAAACTAAACTAAATGTCAAAGAGGCATCTGATTCTGTTGTTGATGTGTTTTTCCGTTTGCCGGATGCAAGCGCAAGATGTGGTATTTAGTCAGTTTTTTGCAGCTCCTTTAGAACTGAATCCGGCATTGACCGGACTGACACACGCACCGCGTGTGATTCTGAATTATAGAAATCAGTGGCCCGCGATACCCAATGCTTATACCACTTATGCGGTTTCTTATGACCAGTATTTTGATAAAGTAAACAGCGGATTTGGGGTCAATATCCTTACCGACTCAGAAGGTGGCGGTATTTATACAACGAATAGAATTGACTTTTCGTATGCCTACGACTTACGAATTGAAGGCGATATATTTTTGAGGGGTGGCTTGGAAGCGGGCTTCGTGCAGAAGAGATTGGACTGGAACAGGCTGGTTTTCTTAGACCAAATTGACCCGATTACGGGTGCCACAGACGGCTCCGGCAATCCGTTTCCCACAGAAGAAAATCAACCGGATAATCTTTCGACGATATACCCCGATTTTTCTGCGGGAGTATTGGTATATTCGCCCGTATTCTATGGTGGCATAGCATTGAAACATATCAATGCGCCCGACGAAAAACTCTTACTGACCGAAACCGATTTTGCCCAACGTCCGGTTTTGTATTCGGTACATGCAGGTGCAGAGATTGCGCTCAATTCAAGCAATAAAAACGCAAGCAGGGCGTTTATATCACCGAATGTGATTTTTGCCCGTCAAGCCGACTTCGGACAAATCAACACAGGGGCTTACGCACAAGCCGGATATGTCTTTGGCGGTGTGTGGTACAGATACGCTTTCAGCAATGCCGACGCAGCTATCTTTTTGGTCGGTTTTCAAAAAGATGTCTTTAAAATCGGTTACAGCTACGACCTCACCTTATCCCAACTAAGCAACCAAACCGCCGGAGGACACGAAATCTCTTTAATCCTCAATTTTGACGAGAGCGCATTGATGCAGAAAAGAAAAAAATCAAGAGACTTCAATAATTGTTTGAAATTGTTTAGATGAGAGTATTAGAGTGAAGAGTGTGAGAGTGGAGAGTGTGAGAGTGGAGAGTAGCGAGTAGCGAGTTACGAGTTTTCGAGTAGCGAGTATTGACGAATTACAAATTGAGTGTGACGAATATAGATAAAGAAGTCTTATATTTAGTATAATAAAAACTAAGTTTGTATAGTTTTTAGAAGGTTAAATTGAAATAGGAGCGGTTTTTGAATTATTAAAATAAATTATTTTATAATATTTTTTTTATTAAAAATAAAAAATTCATACATATTATTTTAATAAAAAACACCTTCAAAAAACTAAACGAATCACGAATAAACAAGTTACGAATTACGAATAAATAAATTGCCATTTTTTAAAATATAAAAACATAAATTAGTTTATGAAACAACTGCTTAAAGTAAGCCTGTTTGCTTTCCTTGCACTATTGGTCTTTGATTCTTGTAAAAAGTCGAAAGAAGCATCAGAGACAACCGGTTGGAATTATAATGATGCAGAATGGGGCGGATTTGAGAAATTAGAACATAAGGGGCAGATTGACGGTCCCAATCTTGTGCTTGTACAAGGTGGTACATTCACGATGGGCGTAGTTGACCAAGACGTACTGTTTCGTTACAACAACATCCCGCGTCGTGTAACGGTTTCTTCCTTTTATATGGACGAAACAGAAGTCGCGAATATTGATTACCGCGAATATATGTGGTGGCTCCAACGGGTATTTGCTCAATCTTACCCGGAGGTATATTTCAAAGCCGTTCCCGATTCGTTGGTATGGCGCGAAGAGTTGGCTTATAACGAGCCATTTGTTGAAACCTACTTCCGTCACGCTTCCTATAATGACTATCCCGTTGTTGGGGTGAGTTGGCTGCAAGCCAATGATTACTCCAAATGGCGTACCGACCGCGTCAACGAAATGTTGCTGATCAAAAAAGGCGTACTCCAGAACAATCCTGAACAACAGGATGAGGATAACTTCAACACTGAAGCCTATCTGGTGGGGCAGTACGAAGGTATCATGGGTGAGAAAGGCTTGAAAGATGCCACCACCGGTGAGCCGCGTCGCGCCCGCTTTGAGGATGGTATCATGCTACCCTCTTACCGCTTGCCCACAGAGGCAGAATGGGAATATGCAGCCGTCGCGCTTCAAGGCAAACAACAGCTAAAAGACGAGCGTATCTCTGACCGACGTATGTACCCTTGGGATGGCACAAGTATGCGCTACCAGAGACGTGGCAAGTACCAAGGCGAAATGCTCGCTAACTTCAAACGCGGACGTGGTGACTACATGGGTATGGCAGGTCGCTTGAACGATAATGCTCATATTACCGCACCTGTACGCTCATATATGCCCAATGATTTTGGCCTCTTCAATATGGCAGGTAATGTCAGTGAATGGGTACTTGATGTATATCGTCCATTGACCAGTCTTGCGCTCGAAGATGCCGAAAATCACGATCTTAATCCATTCCGTGGTCATGTTTTTGAACAAAGAGTATTGGATGAAGAAGGCAAGCCTGTTGAAAAAGACAGTCTCGGACGTATCCGCTACGAGCCTATCCGCGACGAAGATGTGGCAGAACGCATGAACTACAAACGCGCCAATGTAGTAGATTATCTTGACGGCGACAAAGAGTCAGAAGTCTTCTACAACTACGGTGTCTCTACCCTTATCAATGACAAATCAAGAGTTGTCAAAGGTGGTTCGTGGGCAGACAGAGCTTACTATATGGCTCCCGGTAACAGACGCTTCTTAGACGAAGACCGCAGTGCAAAAACGATTGGTTTCCGCTGTGCGATGACCCGAATGGGGGGTCCGCAAGGCAACGACGATACAGGTGGACACCAATTCCCAAAACGCTACGCAAAGAAGAAAAAGAAACGTAAGTATTAGAAGTAGAGAGTGGTGAGTGACGAGTAGTGAGAAGTTAGATTTTAAACGCTCATCATCCATTTGGTAATATTTACTTTCAGAATAATAAAAAAAGCCTGCTCATTGAGCAGGCTTTTTTTATGTTTTATTCGACAAGTTTATCTGATTGGTTGACACTTCATACGATATTAATTTTATACAAAATATAAGTAAGCCGTTTGGTAAACTTTTCAAGTTTGCTAAACGTGGGTAGGTCACTGAAGTTTGTAACTAGTTAAATATCAGCACATTACTTCTCCGATAGCTATCGGAGAAAAGGTTTGAAAAACCTTTACCTCGCGTATATTCGCACCAATGTGAATGCTCCCTTACGGTCGTGGGCAGCTAAAGACAGCCCGTACTAGTAGCCAGTTTGAAGTTGAGATTGAAGTTGCTTACCATTCCAGTACAATTTTCCCAAAATGCTGCCCCGTTTCCTGATAGCGGAAAGCATCTGCCAATTCATCGAAGCCAAAACTTCGGTCAATGACGGGTTTCATGCCACTCACATTAATGGCATTGACCATAGCCTCTTGCATTTCCCTGCTGCCCACCGCTATACCTTTGAGTGTCAGGTGTTTGAAAAATAATTTCGGGAAGGTAATTTCTCCTTTTCTACCACCGCCAAGAATCCCGATAGACGAAATATGCCCGCCGATTTTTGCAGCTTCTACCGATTGCTTCATCGTAGAACCACCACCAACATCCAAAACATAATCCACGCCGCCATCACTTAATTTATTAATCGTTTTACCCCATCGTTCATCTTCTTTATAATTGATAACTGCCTCTACGCCCATTCCCTTCAGCCGCTCGGCTTTGGCTGCCGAAGAGGTCGTTGCAAAAACCCTTGCTCCGGCTGCTTTAGCGAGTTGCAAAGCAAAAACAGACATGCCACCGGTGCCTTCTACCAAAACGGTTTCACCCGCCGTCAGTCCACCCTCTTCCATCAGTCCGCGCCATGCGGTCAATGCAGCACAGGGCAAAGTAGCAGCTTCTGCATAGCTATATCCATCGGGTATTTTGGTCAATGCAGTTGCAGGTAGGCAAGCCTGTTCAGCCATACAGCCGTCTAAGGTTTCTCCCATGATACCAATGGTTTTTCGTAAAGTCGGTTTGCCGTCTATCCAGTTTGGGAAAAACATAGACATCACCTTATCGCCAACGGCAAACTCACGGACTTCTTCCCCCACTGCCATCACCTCACCTGCACCATCGGACATAGGTATCCGCCCGTCGGGAACAGGTATGCTGCCATTAGCGACCAAGTAGTCGTGAAAATTTAAAGATGTCGCATGCCATTGTACCGACACCTCCTGCGGCTTAGGGTCAGATACAGCACGGTCAGTGAGGGTCAAGTGGTCAAAACCACCGGGTGTTTTTACTTCAATTACTCTCATAGTGAATAAATCTTTGTGTAGTATTCAAATTTGCACCCAAGATAAAAAACAAATTTGAAAATACAATGTGTTCGCCAAATTGGGTATTCAGTGTTTTTTGATTATTAATAATAATTAAATTATAATTTGTATTTAATTAAAAATTAAATATTTACAAAAAATAAAAATAACTAAACTATTCGCGTTCAATTTGTAATTTGGCAAACACATTGAAAATATACATCGCTTTATATTTTGGTCGCACTTGAAATATAGCTGTTTTTTAATTAATTAAAATTATTTTATAATTTATTTATTATTAAAAATTAATTATTTATAAATATTTTTTATTATAAAATAATTTGGTAGTCTTGAAAATGTAATGCTGAAAGTCGGGCAACTTGCCTTGCATTTCCAAAATGCAAGGCAAGTAAGGGCATTACATTTATAGCACTACCAATAATTTAAAATCACCCTTGTTTCAGTAAAACCTATTTTATTATTAAAAATAAAAATTTTATAACTATTTTTTGACATGTTTAAATTTCGCAGAAAAGTAGTTGACACTTTTTGACTTCATTTTAAAATAAAAAAAATATTTAAAACCCCGTTTACTAAACTTTTCGAGTTTAGTAAACGGAACACATTATTTTAATTTGAAAATAGGTAGTGCTGTACATGTAATGCTATTGAACCACTAAGCGCACGAAGTACACAAAAATCGAATATACGCAGAGTTCACAAAGTGGTTCTAAGTAATTAATAATGAATTTCTTACACTATCTTAGTTTTCTTACTTCGTCTATTCAACCTCAGTGTTCTTCGTGTTCTTAGTGGTTACAGCA
>CALIZI010000200.1 GCA_938028705.1 uncultured Saprospiraceae bacterium
TTCCAATTCTACCTCATACAGAAAATCCATTTCACGCTCCACTGTCTTAGGCAGTTTTACAGTGAGTGCTTTATAGCGTTTGATTCTCATGTCCAATTGGTATTTTACCATAGGAATGAAAATGGGGTCGGCATTCTCCCTAAAAATCCGGTCAAAAATATTCCCGTCTTTTTTATCATCTTTGTCCATGTTGTAAAGATAAAATTTTATGCAATATAATCTTTTATCCGATAAGTTTTTTATATAGTAAGACTCTGGCTTGCCTTACATTTTGAAAATACAAGGTAAGTCACCCAACTTTTACTACGTGATTTTTATTATGACGTGAAACGTTTTTTATTTATTTTAACTGAAAATGCATTTATATTTGGCGGAATCTGTTATTTTTTTGTACATTTAGCCAAATATAAATTCATTTAAATAAAATTAAGTATTATATTTTTCATTAAAAATAATTTTAAATACTTAATTATCAATTTATTGAAAATTTAATTAGAATAAATAAAAAATATAATGCACTCGACTTCAGTCATTGGAAGGGATGAACAAAAAGATTTATTTGAAGAAGCACTGACTTCTTCCAAATCAGAATTTATAGTCGTCTATGGCAGGAGGAGAGTGGGTAAGACTTTTCTCATTAAAAATGTCTTGGGCAAGCGAATAAATTTTGAAATGACGGGCATACAGGACGGCAGCCTGAGTGACCAACTCCAAAATTTTGCCGACAAACTATCCGAATTTAGCGGCACAGAAGTAAAGCCCCCCGAAAGCTGGATGCAAGCGTTTTCTTTACTCAAAAAATATTTTTCCACACTAAAAACCAAAAAAAAGAAGGTCATTTTTCTGGATGAATTGCCGTGGATAGATACGCGCAAATCAAAATTTTTGGGTATGTTGGGGCATTTTTGGAACGATTGGGCAATGTATAATAATGTCTTGTTGGTTGTCTGCGGGTCGGCGGCTTCATGGATGATAAATCACGTTCTGAATCACAAGGGCGGTTTGCATAATCGCGCTACGCAATACCTTCCGCTTCAACCGTTTACACTACGCGAAACCGAGCAATTTTTAAAAGCTAAAAAGATAAAAGCCAATCGGTATCAGGTCGTTCAACTGTACATGACTTTGGGCGGTATTCCTTATTATTTGGACTTGCTGAAACCGGAACAGAGTATTCCGCAAAATATAGATAGACTGTGTTTTGATACCAACGGTTTTTTGCGCGACGAGTTTGGACGACTCTACAAATCGCTCTTTGAAAAGGCAGATAAGCATATTGCTGTGGTCAAGGCATTGGCTTCAAAATGGAAGGGATTGACCCGCGAAGAAATCATTGTATCAACAGGGCTAAGTAATGGCGGAAGCCTCAACAGGGTTTTGGAAGAGTTGGAAAAATCAGCCTTTATTCAAGCCTATTCTCCTTTCGGAAAAAAGAAAAAAGGTACGCTATATCGCCTTACCGATAATTTTTCTCTTTTTTATTTAAAATTAATTTCACAAAAAGGATTACGCAACCAGAAAAATGTATTTTTGAAGCTATTTACCCGACCAAATTTCAGAGTTTGGTGCGGATATGCCTTTGAAAATACTTGTCTGATTCACTATCTTCAAATGGCAAAGGCATTGGGCATTAGTTCCATTTTTCACGAAGTATCAAGTTTTCAATTCACTGGTAATGAGACTTATAGCGGGATTCAAATTGATTTACTGATTGATAGAGCCGATGGTGTTATCAACCTCTGTGAAATGAAATTTTCCAATGCAGACTACAAATTAACGCCGACCTACAAAAAAACATTGAGAGAAAGAGCAAGCATTTTTTCTGCGGTCACAAAATCTCGTAAATCTGTATTTGTCACGCTTGTGACTACCTACGGATTGGCGCAAAAAGACACTCATATAGACGTAATTCAAAATGTGATAACGCTCGACGATTTGTTTGAATCAGTTTAGCTGGACTTTGAGAACTGGGAAATTTGGGAATTTGGGAATTGGGTTTTAAATTGTAATTTATTGATAATCAATTAGATAAGTTTTATAGTTAAAATAAAATATGTAAATAATTATTTTCTATAAAAAATTAAAAAGTTCCGACAGTTAGCGGCTTTACCGAATTTCCTAATTCCCCAATTTCCTCTTTCCAAAATCCAATATTTATGCAAAAAAAAGTCATCATTATAGGCAGTGGAAATGCCGCTTTATGTGCAGGTATTTCCGCACTCGAACAAGGCGCAGAAGTCCTCATGCTCGAAAAAGCACCCGAAGCCCAAGCCGGTGGCAATAGTCGTTATACGGCAGGTGCGATGCGCTTCGTTTATCATTCAAATGATGAACTCCTACCGCTTCTTTCCAATCCTGACGACGAGCGTATTTCGCATACTGAATTTGGTATTTATACGGCGGAAAAATTTGGAGAAGATTTAATGGGATTTAATGACGGTCAACCTTTGAGTTTACATCAAAAAATCCTAATTAATAAAAGCTATGATACGATGCGGTGGTTGGCTTCGCACAATGTTAAATTTGACCCCATTTATTCACGTCAAACATTTGAAAAGGACGGGAAATATATCTTTTGGGGCGGATTGACTTTGGAGGCAAATGGCGAAGGCGTTGGTTTGGTAGATGCTGAATTAGCTGAATTTCAACGACTTGGCGGTATTATTCAATATGAATGTGAAGCCCTCGAATTGCTCACTGAAAATGGAAAAGTAATTGGCGTGACATGCGATACTCCACATGGAGAATACGAAATTGAAGCCGATGCCGTCGTACTCGGCTGTGGTGGTTTTGAAGCCAATCCCGAATTGAGAAAAAAATACATGGGCGAAAATTGGGTGCAATCCAAAGTTCGCGGTACGCCGCACAATATGGGTGCAGGTATCGAAATGGCAACTCAAATCGGCGCACAATTTTATGGCAATCCGGGCGGTTGCCACGCCGTTCCGATGGACTTAAATATGCCCAATTATGGCAACCTCGACATTCCCTACATTGACCGTAAAAACTACCGTAAAATATGCTACTTTTTAGGCGTAATGCTCAATGCAAACGGCGAGCGATTTGTAGATGAAGGCATCAATTTCCGCAACTATACCTACGCACAATTCGGACGGGCGATATTGAATCAACCCAACGGTTTTGCATGGCAGATTTTTGATAAAAAAGTAGAACATTTATTGTATGGTGAATATCGTTTTTGGGATGCGAGTTTTGTAGAGGCAGATACCTTAGAAGGTTTGGTCACAAAACTCGAAGGCGTGAACCCCAAACAAGCCCTCGCCACACTCCAAGCCTATAATTCGGCGGTTGATACTTCGGTTAAATTTGACCCAACAATATTGGACAGAAAATCCACAAAAGGCTTGTCACTTAATAAGACAAATTGGGCAAATACATTTGATTCGCCTCCCTTCAAAGCCTATCCTGTTACTTGCGGAATTACCTTCACTTACGGTGGTCTGAAAGTGGATGAACGTGCGGCAGTTTTAGACGGAAATGATGCGCCGATTGAAGGGCTTTTTGCCTGTGGTGAGTTGGTCGGTGGGGTGTTTTATCATGGTTATCCGGGCGGTTCGGGGTTGACTTCGGGGGCGGTTTTTGGGCGGATTGCGGGGGCGAGTGCAGGGCAAGTATAATGCTATTTTGAGATGACAAAATTTACGAAAAAAACTTCACATAAAAACGCTCACCACTGGTGAGCGTTTTACAAATACATGATAAAAGTCACCATAAATGAACATAGAAGAACAATTTGCAGAAGTCAGAGCATTAATACGTCAGGCAAAAAATAATGCTTTCAGTTTAGTCAATAGAGAATTGATTAATCTTTATTGGGAGACTGGGAAATTAATTAGCCAAAAGACAAGTCAATCGGAATGGGGAGAGAGTGTGATTAAAAAATTATCGGATTATTTAAAAAGAACTGAACCAGACATAAAGGGATTTTCTATACAAAATCTACGGAGAATGAGACAGTTCTATGAATTGTATGCCAATGACGAAAAACTCTCACCACTGGTGAGAGAAATTAGCTGGACGAATAATCTCATCATTTTATCCAAAGCAAAAACGCAAGAAGAAAGATGGTTTTATCTGCAATTGTCCATAAAAGAACGCTTGTCGAAAAGGGAATTGGAACGCCAAATTGACAGCGCATTATACGAGAGAGTAATCATGTCGGGCAAAAATCTACCACAAGTTGTCAAAGATATTCACCCGAAAGCGGAATACGTATTCAAGGACAATTATGTATTGGATTTTTTGGGATTACCCGCCAATTATTCAGAAGAAAATTTGCGTAAAGCCATTATCAAAAATCTGAAACAATTTATACTCGAATTTGGTAAAGATTTTACTTTTGTGGGCGAAGAATATAGAATCTCGGTGGGCAATAAAGACTTTTCGATTGACTTGCTGTTTTTTCACCGCGAATTGCAATGTTTGGTGGCGATAGACCTAAAAGTAGTTGATTTTAAACCCGAATATTTGGGCAAAATGGAGTTTTATTTGGAGACGCTCGACAGGGATGTGAAAAAAGAAAATGAAAAACCAAGTGTAGGGATTATTTTGTGTAAAAATAAAGACGAAAAAGTGGTCGAATATGCTTTGAGTAGAAGTATGTCACCCGCTTTGGTTGCCAAATATCAGACCGAATTATTCGATAAAAAATTACTGGAAAGTAAGTTAGACGAATTTTTCAGATTGGCAGAAATGAGTCAAGAAGAAGAGTGAAAACACCCCTTATGGGTAGGCAGGTGCGGCATATCCGCTGTGTTGCCATGTTTCGGGTGCGAGAAATGCCAATACAATATCCTCTTTCGGAACACCTTTATCTTCAATTTCTCCGACAATATCGTAGTCGGACATATTGCGTTGCACCCATATTTTTTCATCCATAATTTCAAAATGGAAAATGACCGCAAAATAATTGTGGATGCCACGCCAACCTAATCTAAGTAACTGATAGCGAGCGTGCTCATCGTCAAACACAAGGCGTATTTCTCGTCTTTCAGGATGAACAGGGTCAATAGGTCCTTGTGCATTATAATTAGTTAAAACCTCTTTTATGATTCGTTGATATTTTTGTATTTTTTCCATTCGACGATGATATTTTTTGTTGGATCGAAAATAATTAAATTCGCTTTTTCTTCAATTATACGTTGCTCAAAAAAACTGTCTTTAAAAAGTTCATTATTATAAGCCGTATGAGTGATAGCTAAGTATATTTCTCTGTCAGGCTCTACTTTAGATAACGCACTTCTATAATCTAAATATTGCCCGATAGCCTCATGGAACGCAGAGATAAATGACTTTCGGATAAAACTTTTGACCTCAACCGCAATTTTACGACCGTCTTTTTCTGCGGAAAATAAATTGTCGGCTCCAATGTCTATGTCCACCCAAGCTTTTTTCGTAATATAAACACGAAGTGGGTCACGAACAATTGTCCAACCTTCTTTCTCCAATGCCTCACGGACATTATTGTGATATACGTCTTTTGCCATAATGTTTTTGGATAATTCTTGGATGATACAAATTTACTCAAAAAAATTGAGAATGTAAATATTCAAAGATAGGGCAATTTTGTATATTGCTTTCTTTCCTTGAAAATAAAAACGCTCACCACTGGTGAGAGAATTATAAATCGACATTATGAACAAACAACAAACCACCCAAATCGCCACCCTCAGCGCATTATTTTTAGGTGCGTTTTTCCTGTTTTCTTTTTTGACCAAACAAGAAAGCACCGTCGAAGTGGACGAAAATAATCAGACCGTCACGACCACCACAGCGATTGATGAAAGCTACTTTGAAGGGAAAACGATTGAGTGGATTATCCCTTTCAAAGAAGGCGGCGGGGGCGATACTTGGGCGCGATTCAATGCGCCTTTTCTGCGGAAATATCTGCCCGGAAATCCGGTGATTAATGTCGTCAATATTCCCGGTGGCGGGTCGATTAAGGGCGCGAATTTGTTTGTAGAACGGGTAAAACCGGATGGCTTGATGTTATTGGGAACGTCGGGTTCTACGCAGATGCCTTTCTTGCTCGACGACCCGCGTGTGAAGTACAAATATGCTGATTATAAGGCGATTATGGCATATCCGAATGGTGGTGTGGTCTATGTGTCGCCGGATTTGGGGATGCAGTCGGCGAAGGATATTCGGAAGATAAAAGACATGCCTTTGATATATGCGAGTCAGGGTCCGACTTCCTTGGATTTGGTGCCGAATATTTCGTTTTATCTCTTGGGTTTGGATGTCAAAACGGTCTTTGGTTTTCGCGGACGCGGTGCCGGGCGACTGGCTTTTGAACGCGGTGAGGTGAAGATTGATTATCAGACTTCTTCGGCATATCTGAAGAACGTCACGCCACTCGTGGAGTCGGGCGAGGCGGTGCCGCTTTGGTCTTGGGGCATGTTGGATGATGAAGGGCGACTGGTGCGGGATTCGAGTTTCCCGAATTTGCCGCATTTTGGCGAAGTGTATGAAATGATGCACGGCAAAAAAGGTGAAGGCATTGAGTTTGATGCGTGGTTTGCGACGATGGCGGCGGGTTTTGGTGGTATGAAACTCTTGCTCGTACCAAAGGAAACACCGGATGAGATTGTCGCCATTTACCAAAAAGCAATTGCCGATATGAAAAAAGACCCGGAATATATCGCCACGAAAAAGAAAAAAATTGGTCTGTACGAACAGGTCATTGGAGAGAAAGCGGCTAAGATTTTTGAGATTGCTACGAATATTGATGAGGCGGAGAAGGAGTGGTGTAAGGAGTTTTTGAGGGAGGCGTATGGGTTGAATATTTGATGTAGCACTACAAAGGTGTGGACGAGAAGCGTTGAATTATCTTGGATGAAGTTGTACTCCGACGAATAGCGGGGCTGTCAGAATATGTATTTTGCAATGCCAAACTTTGTCTGAAATCGTCAGGAAGTAAGTCAGCATAGCGTCTGAAATTGGCATCTAAAAACTTGATGATATTTAAATCTTGAATATTCTTGCGACGAATTGGGAGAGATAATTTTCGCCGTCCCCACATATACGGCAGCGTCTCTCTCATTTGCTTGGTTATTCTACTCAACTCTTTTTTATCTATACAAATAATGAGACAAAATTCGCCATGTCTATGATTTAAAGGATTGTTGCTGTTAAATTTGTATTGAATTGGAGAAGCGTTTGGAGTATCACTTGCATAAAAAACAAGGTCAGATTGAAAAAAAGAATGGATGCGAAATTCATTGAGATTAGCCAAGTCAGTTTCAGCGTTGTGCAATTCAATGAGTTGTTCTACATTAGGCGGAAAACTGTACTTATTTTCATTATAATGAGGAATAAAACGCACTGTAAATCCATTAATCAATAATTCATGTACGCCTTTTGAATGTTCATTTTCAAAATAGCCATTACCGTAAGCGTGCATAATTTTGTAATTCGCACATATTTCTTTTTTGCCGTAATTAGGTAGTAGCATATGATGAAAAACACTATTTTTTAAGGTGCAGAAAATCACACTACCGCCACTTGCGTAACAGGCTGATAAGTCTCCACGAAATACTTAGCCGCGAGTTCATATAATTTCCATATCACCTCTTTTTTGAAATTGACATCAGGGCTTTGATAGACTGCCTCGGCTCTTTTGCTGATGATTTCTTGGATTTTTTCGGGATGTGCCTCGTCGAAAATAATGGCATCGGGATAGGCGGCTTGGAGGTCGGGGGTCAGGGCGGTATTTTGTATGATAATTTGTATCGGTTTGTAAAATTCTCCGGTAATTCGGATAGACCTTTCGATTTGCTCAATCTCATCTTCATCCCCCTCTTGTATAAAGGCTAACACAAGGTTGGCAGCTTTGATTCCTCCTCTGACATTATCATCAATTTGCCCGCCATTAGAAGTGGTACTACCATAATAATATACCCTGATACCCTCTTTGAGCATTTCCTTTCTAAAATGTTCCAAAGTGGTGTAGGCTCTTTTTACTGAACTTGCGAGAAATATATGCATATCTTATTTTTATTGAATCGCTATACTCTATCTTCGTTTAAATCATTAATTTTCTTTGTCAGGTCACTTCCACTCCAAATTTCGTAGCGATAACCAAATTTACAATTTTTTCGCCAATTTTCAAACATTCTAACCGTGCCGGAAGTCACATTTTTCTTACAAATCAGCAAATAACCTTCTGCCCTGTACTGATGAATTAAGCCGGGAATATTGGTATCTGCCAAATCGGAAGGTGAAACAGAACGCTCGTGGAACTTACACTGAATCACCCACTTACGCTCGTATTCAATGACCGAATCATTGGATTTGAATATGACCAAGAGGTCTCTGCCACCGTCTGCACCTTCACCCGAAGACTGCACGATGACAGATTTCGCACCATTCGCAGACATGATGTGAATGTCCTCAAAATAATGTTTGACCAAGTCCTCAAACTCCTGCCAGTTTTTGAGGTCGTCT